>NZ_JADEXF010000205.1 GCF_015207245.1 Nostoc cf. edaphicum LEGE 07299 | reverse complement strand
GACGGAAGCTAAATTTTAGTAATGTTATACCTAAGAATAATATAGTCTATCTTTTAGATAATGCAAATTTATCAACAGGAGGTGAGGCAATAGATTTCACTGACAATATCCATCCTGATTTTAAAAAATTAGCAGTAAATATTACAAAAGATATGGAGTTGAGATTATCAGGTGTAGATATTCTTGCTAGTGATATAACGTCACCAATGGGAGATTATACAATTATTGAAGTAAATGGCGCTCCTAGCTTAACTCACTATGCATCATTTGGTGAAGTTCAGACGAAAAGAGTCGAAAATTTATATCTCCAAGTTCTCAAAATACTTGAAAACGAGAATAACAGAGTAAATAATTGATTTTGACTGGAGGCGAAGCAGAGGTTGCTACCCTCCTGAATTCTTTTTCAATTCTACCTATTTTTTCACCACTCCTTATCTAATAGATATTCAAATTCAGCTTGTAAGGCGGTTATATCCGCCAACCTTGTGACTAGTAAATTATCCTTACCAGCATCATTTAAACGCACTTTCCAATAACGAATACTGTCTGAGTTATTCAACCAAAACTTAATCACGGTATCTACCACTTGATCCAAATTCCAATCCCACTTTGCTGGAACTGATTCTACCGATTCTAAAAACGTATCTAGCGTACAGGTATGCATTCCCAAGTATTCCACACCTTGGTGGGGTGGTTTTTGCTCGTTTTGCTGTTGCTCATTAAAAAACTGCAAAAGTGGAGATATTCCTACAATATCAAAAGTGTATTTCATGCCAGTACTCCCAATTTCATATTACTTACAGGGAATATTTAGTTTTTTCTACTTCTAAAATAATATCTGGAAAGGAACTAAAGCATCTGCAACAAGTGCAGTTTTGGTCTATATCATAGGCGTTAAACCTCTGCTATAAATTAGCACTGACAAGCATTGAGTGCTAATATTTATTTAATAGTTTGATTGATTAATAAAGAGTTTCAGGCATTAATTGAAGGATGTATATATCTTTAATAATTATTTAATTAGTTATGTTACGGCTTGTAAAGGCTAGATCCTGCCTAATCTATCTTTTTAAGGCTTGTGATGATAAATAAAGTGGCTGTGTCATGAAATCAACAGCCAACACATATACTAGATGCTATCAAGTCTGCCAACCAAACCGTCTTTCTGGAGCGATCGCACCCAAAATACAGATGGGATAAAGTCAAGGGAGTATAAATTTAAACTCAATTGACGGTGCAGTTTCAAAAGTGTCACTTACTAGACTCGCCTTTTGATTGAAGCAGTGATACTATTTATTTGTGTGAGGAGCAAGTTAAAAATAAAAAACGCCTGGGGTGGAAACACGGCAACACTCCCAGGCGTTTTTTAATTGGTACACAGAAAAAAGTCTTTGCAGATTTGCCCAAGCCGGATTGCTATACATCGGATGTAGCAATAGCCCAATCTAAAATCTAAAATTCCTTAAGTTGCACCAAATTCAGTTTGTAAGGCTTCATCGTTATTATCAGCGATCGTTGCCACAACGGTAATTAGCCGAGACACTTCCCCAGGAGATAATTCTGCTAAGGTGCGTGTCGATATTACAACCACTCGGTTTTCAATAATACCGAAACGCGCTTCAAAAGTGCTGGAGCAGTTTAACTCCAAAAGATACCTCATCAACTTCGGTTCATTTTTAGCAGGTAAATTTAGCACCGCAGACCAAACTGTTATTGTGTCTTCATCGGTTGTGCCGTTGAGTTGGACAAATACTTCCACGCTTCCATACTTAAACTTCCAAAGATAACCACCCTCTGGAGTGTGGCTAACCATCGCGCTATCATCTTGTTCCAAAGAGTCGATGACATTTTCAATTACCTCAACATGGTTAATGCTTGTCGTCTCGCCGATTAAAGCATTAACAGATTCATTATTACTAGTTAGGGTTTCTGGGTAGCTGGTCATACAGATTTTTTCTCAACATACTCGCTCTACACATACTTTATAACTTGTAGACGTAGTTGTAGGATTCTTCCCGCCAGCATCTGGTATTATTCTGGAAAAATGAATGACGATTACAGCAGTTTTCATGTATTAACCACACCTATCGTAGGGGCGCTAGGCCTTGCGCCCCTAGCGCATGGTCTTAACCTACGTCATCATGGGCAAAGCGGTTAAATAGGAAGTCTAGGGCATAGTTACGCAGTTGGTAGTATTGGGGATCTTCCATGATGCGGCTGCGATCGCGGGGACGAGAAAAAGGAATTTCCATGACTTCACCAATTTTCGCATGAGGGCCATTGGTCATCATTACCAATTTATCTGCTAAAAATAGTGCTTCGTCGATGTCGTGGGTAATCATCAGCACTGTACAACGGTTATCGCCCCAAATTTTCAGCAATTCTTCTTGTAATTCTTCTTTGGTAATCGCATCCAGCGCCCCAAAAGGTTCATCTAAAATTAAGACTTTCGGACGAATCGCCAAAGCACGGGCGATAGAAACCCGTTGTCTCATCCCGCCAGACATCTGCATTGGTTTCTTTTCCATTGCATCAGCCAGTCCCACCATTGCTAGATGATCGCGGACGATCGCTCTTTTTTCAGCTTGTGGTTTGTTGGGATAAACGGCATTAACAGCTAAGTAGATGTTTTCAAAAGCAGTCCGCCAAGGTAACAAGGCGTAGTTTTGAAAGACAACCATTCTGTCTGGGCCTGGCTTGGTAATAGGTTCTCCTTCAAGTAAGACTTGCCCAGAGGTGGGAAAGTTAAAACCAGATACCATATTTAATAGCGTCGATTTACCACAGCCAGAGTGACCAATGACGCAAATAAATTCGCCCTGTTCAACGTTGAGGTTAACGCCGTCGAGTACAGTGAAAGGGCCTTTCTTTGTTGGGTAGACTTTGGTAACGTCTTTAATTTCTAGAAAAGGTCTGCGGCTGGTGGTTGCAGCAACGAATGGTTTTCCTAGTGTGTTTGTAGCTGTTGAGTTGCGGTTTTGCATGGCGTTTGAGGATTAAGAAGCTTAATATAGGCGGTGTGCAAATGAATATTCTGACCTCTCTCCAAACCTCTCCCCTAGAAGGGGAGAGGCTTTGAATTTTCCCCCTTCCCTTGTAGGGAAGGGGGTAGGGGGTTAGGTCTTTTGCTGGTTTTTCAGATGATGTAAAAAGTCAGATCATTAACGGAGATAAAAGGTGGATTCATCCAGTTCAGATACTCGTTAACGGAGATAAAAGGTGGATTCATCCAGTTCAAATACTCGTTGACGGAGATAAAAGGTGGATTCATCCAGTTCAAATACTCGTTGACGGGGATAAAAGGTGGATTCATCCAGTTCAAATACTCGTTGACGGGGATAAAAGGTGGATTCATCCAGTTCAGATACTCGTTGACGGAGATAAAAGGTGGATTCATCCAGTTCAAATACTCGTTAACGGGGATAAAAGGTTCGCGCATGATGTGCTACTTCTCCCACTCCCTCTTTCTCTCACGATTCTTTTATGACGCGAGTCTCCTTCTCGGTGCATCAAGAACAACTTCCGCGACTGAAAAATCACGTTTAATTTTCAAGTTGTTAAGATAAGCGATCGGATCATCGGCGTTAAAGGGAGTACCATCGAACAGTTGGATCGGTTGGCGAATATAGCTAATATCCAAACCTAATTCCCGTGCGGCGGTACTGAAAACCCGCACTTGACACACCCGTTCAACAACTTCTACCCAATTTCTGGGGAAGGGAGTATCACCCCAACGCGCCAATTGACTCATAATCCATATTTGTTCGGTGCGGCTGGGGCGGTTAATGGCAGAAGCGGAATAAAACTGGTGATGGGCATAGTCCCGCAACGGATGGTCTAAGTCACAGGTGAGATTATCTGGATCTTCGAGTTGAATGTATTCTAAATCAGTACTGACATAATCTCGCCCTGCTAAAATTTGGCGAATTTCTTGGGTATTTTCGGGATTTGCACAATACACGCAAGCTTCTAACAAAGCTTTAGTCAAGGCGATATGCGTATTTGGATAATTTTCTGCCCAATCTTCCCGCACACCAAGAACTTTACCGGGGTGTCCCAGCCAAACTTCTAAGTCGGTAGCGATGGTAAAGCCGACATTTTCCACAGCAGCGCGGTAGTTCCAAGGTTCGCCTACGCAGTAACCATCAATGCTTCCGGCTTTTAAGTCGGCTACCATCTGCGCTGGGGGAATGGTTTTCATATCCACATCGCTATCGGGGTCAATTCCACCAGCCGCTAGCCAGTAACGCAACAGCAAGTTGTGCATAGAAGCGGGATGCACTACCCCCATTGTATGCCGTTGTTCGTGGGTGAGAATTAGGTGGTTTCTGAAGTCTGATAAGGTTTGCACGCCTTGGTCGTAAAAGTGTTTTGCCAAGGTGATGGCGTTACCGTTGCGAGTCATGGTGAGGGCAGTGACAACGGGCAGAGGTTGGTTATTATGTCCTCCCAAAGTTAGCCACATCGGCATCCCTGAAGGCATTTGCGCCGCATCTAAATAACCACCACTTATGCCATCTTCTATACCCCGCCAGCTACTTTCTCGCACGAGGTTAACTTCATCTAAACCATGTTTGAGAAAGAAGCCTTTTTCTTTTGCAACTGCTAGGGGGGCGCAAGCTGTCAGAGGTAAAAAGCCAATTTCTAGGTTAACTTTTTCTAATCCATGACGGGCAATGTCGGCAGTTTTTCTAGCCCGAATTTTCTTAATCCGTTTCTGCTGATTGAGGAAGTAAATCATCTCACTTCGCAAGCTGTAGTAGCTGGGATGTTCTACTACTTCCATCCGCTTGCGGGGTCTGGGAATATCCACTTCTAAAATGTCACCAATTTTAGATTCGGGGCCGTTGGTTAGCATCACGATTCTGTCAGATAACAGCACGGCTTCATCTACATCATGAGTAACCATCACGGCGGTAACTTGATTTTCTTCGCAAATTTGCATCAGTTGTTCTTGCAAATTGCCGCGTGTGAGTGCGTCTAATGCACCAAAGGGTTCATCTAGCAAGAGTAATTTGGGACGAATCGCTAAAGCGCGGGCGATCGCAACTCGTTGCTTCTGTCCACCTGATAACATTCCTGGCTGTTTATCAGCATGGGGACGCAAACCCACCATATTTATATGTTTTTCGATAATGGCGTTGCGTTCGGCTGCGGGTAAACCTTTCATCACTGAGTCCACGGCGAGGGCAATATTTTCTCTTACCGTCCGCCAAGGTAATAGCGAATAATTTTGGAACACCACCATCCTGTCTGGGCCGGGTTTGGTGATTTTTTGTCCTTCGAGAGTGACAAGACCCTCAGTGGGCAAATCCAAACCCGCAATCATATTTAATAGAGTGGATTTACCGCAACCAGAGTGACCAATCAAAGAAACGAATTCTCCTTTTTTTATTTGGAGATCGATTCCTTTGAGGGCGATATATTTGCCACCACCAGTTAATTCAAAAACTTTATCAATTTGGTCAACAGCTACAAACATACTTATTTGTCCTTTGTCCTTTGTCCTTTGTCATTTGTCATTTGTCCTTTGTCATTTCTCTTTCGCTATTAGTCCTTGCTACGTGGTCATTAGTCCTTAGTTTTTTACAAATGACCAATGACCAATGACTAATGACGAATAACTATTTTTGCTCTGCTGGTAAAATCTTGTTTTGCAGCCAACCCATCGCTTTATCTAGAAGCAACCCAACAACACCGATATAAACTAGAGCTAAAATTACTTCGCTGACGTTGTTATTTTGATAGGCATCCCAGATAAAGAAGCCGATGCCGACAATACCGGACATGACGATTTCGGCGGCGATAATCGCTAACCAAGCTAAACCGATCGCAATTCTCAAACCGGTAAAGATGTAGGGTAATGCCGCAGGAATCAAAATATTAGTGAAATATTCTTTGCGGCTAAGTTGGAGAACTTTGGCAACGTTGTTGTAATCTTGAGGAATTTGGGTAACGCCGACAGCAGTATTAATTAAGATGGGCCAAATGGCGGTGATGAAAATTACGAATAAGGCGGCTGGTTCGTTTTGTCGTAAAGCTGCTAAAGAAATCGGAACCCAAGCTAGAGGTGGCACAGTCCGCAGTAATTGAAAGATGGGATCTAAAGCTTTGGACATGGTTTTATTAACCCCAATCAAAATGCCCAAGGCAATACCAACGATCGCAGCTAGGGTATAACTGATAGCAACCCGTTGTAAACTAGCAAGAATCTGCCAAAATAGACCTTTGTCAATGCCACCTCGGTCATAAAATGGCCAGAAAATTAGAATCCAAGTGTCTTGAATAACCTGTATTGGCCCTGGTAATGTAGCACCGGGAGTCCAAGCGAATAATTGCCAGAGGATGAGGAAGATGGCGATCGCGATCGTTGGTGGTATCAGGTCAGGAAATTGCTTTTTCAGGCTGGATATAAAGCTATTATTCAATCTAGGGCTTGCAGGGCGTTTTTGAGCTATTGTCATGATGTTGTATTCTCCGCAAATTTTACTTATTATTTGTTATTTGTCC
>NZ_JADEXF010000204.1 GCF_015207245.1 Nostoc cf. edaphicum LEGE 07299 | reverse complement strand
GTGTAAAGCGTAGGCGTAGCCCGCCGTTCGCGTAGCGTCTCGTAGAGAAGGCATCGCTTCGTTAACTAGAGCAAGTTAGTAGTTGCTTTTCAGTTCTGGAAATGACGAAATCAATTTACCTCATTGACCGCAGCAACACGAGCAATTTCTCGCGTTGTCGCCGTGGTTAAACTTGCCGTTGCAAATACCTTAGTTGCTGACTAGATCAAGGATGCATAAGTTTGTGCCGTACTTGATGCTAAGTTTTCTAGGAGTGTTTGCAAGCGCTTGCTTGCATTATAACCAAATAGTAAACGAGATTTGGTATAAGTTACAGATGAGTTTATCGCCCTTGAGTATTAGTGAATACTGATCTTAAGGAAGAAAAAAGTCTGGAGCGATGCCTTGTTTACGAGACGCTTGTCTGCGACACGCTAGGAGTAGCTTTGATTCTTTGCAGGAGTACGCCTACGCTGATTAATTCAGCTGTCTTAATTAAAGTTGCAAGTTTCATCAAGTTATCCTCACCAAGAACGACGTGCAATCAGCCAGTGTTCTCTAGATTCCTATTTTTGAGTAGTCTCAACTTCCTACAGTTAGTTCACCCGATCGGTTGATCTTTAAATCACCCATTCGGGTGAGTTAATTTATCCCAATCGGGGTTTTGTCTGTGTAGCTAACGAGTGAGAAATCCTCAATCCCCTTCAACCATCCACAACTGATTTCTTAGAATCGAATTTCGGTAAAATCCCCACAGTTGATTTTCGGTTGGTAACAATATGAGAAAAAAGCCACTCATACCGATCGAGCGCTTGCTCTAAGGAATAGTTTTCTTCGGCAAATTGTCTTCCTGTGTTACCTAGCTTCCTCCCTAAAGCCGGATTAGCATATAAATCATGCACCGCAGTGGCCATGGACTGGGGCGATTCTGGCTCCACAACTATCCCACCACCGCTGAGTTCGATGGCTTTAGCAGCAGTACCAGTGGCGGGAACTGAACCCACAATTGGGCGACCACTCGCCAACAAAAGTGGTATTTTTGAAGGCATATTGAACGAAATCACATTATGCTTTTGCACAATTAGCCCGACATCAGAGGCTGCTAGCATTTCAGGTAGTTTTTCTCGCGGCTGTAACGGTAGTAGCAAAACATTATCTGCTCCATTTGATTGACAATATTCCTGCAACCTTTGCAATGCTGTTGATTCGCCAACAATGACAAAGACAATATCTTTGATATGACGTAAACAAACAGCTGCTTCTATTACTGTCTCTAAACCTTGCGTTAGAGCAATATTGCCTGAGTAAAGTACTACAAATTTCCCATTTAGTTGATGGTTAGATATCCAGGAGTTGCTCTGTTTCGGCAACGGGCGAATGAAATTTACATTTACCCAATTGGGAATACAAACGATTTTATTAACAGGTACTCCCTTATTTACTAAATTCTCACGAAACCCATCAGCGATCACACTAATAGTGTGTGCAGTCCGATATGCAAATTTCTCTAAAGCTGCAAGAGTCCGGATCATCAATTTGTTTTTTAATAGCCCGATACGCACAGCCGCTTCTGGTAAAATATCTTGCACATTTAGAACTACTGGGCAGTTGTATAACCAGCCCAATGTTGTTGCTGGCAACGTACCTAGTAGCGGCGGGACTGTTAAGATAATTACATCTGGGCGGCCACCTTTAAAGGCTTGGGGTAAGCTCGTGAAAACAAAGCTCAACTCCAGCAACAACCGATCCACGAGCTTAGGTTTAGACTTAATACGGACGTAACTTCGCTCAATAGTCACACCATTTTTTTGTTCAGTAAGATACCATTTATTCTGATACCCATCATAAATTTCGCGCTGAGGATAGTTGGGCATTCCCGTAATCACTCGCACTTTATGACCTCGCTTGACTAGTCCTTCTGCCAATTCAGTCATTAACGGAGCAATTCCAATTGGCTCTGGATGGTAGTTGTAGGAATAAATCAGAATATGCATGAATTATTTGTGAGTTTTGTGAAGATAGCATGAGACGATCGAATTACTTATTAATAGCGAGTAGGGGCTGCTATTTTTATTATTTACAGCATTTTTTACATGAAGTACAAAGCTACCAATTTGGAAGCAGTAGGCAGAGATAGAAACTGTTTATATCTGATTTGTAGCCCTGCATTTTGTGACCTCATTTATTTATAAATGCTGTATTTTGACTGGTTAAATTGTTTAATTAAAAAAAACGTGTTAAACATTGCGTATAAATTTTCTTTGTGGTTGTCAAAAGATAATTTTTGTCCGGCATAAAACACTTAAAAATCAAGATATGACTTTGTATAAACAGGTAAGATTATTGATAAATATAGACTTGATTTTTTGGTGATTATGACAAGAGTTGGTCTTTTTATTTACGAACTAATGCCTAAATTTACACTTGGAGAATTGTAACATTATATTCAATGTTATGCATATAACCCTCATTCCGCCTTTTGAACTGGCACATGAAGTATTTTTAACCAAGTCATCAGTATTGTATTCATTGAGGAGAATCCCACATTTTGAGTAGTTCAAAGGCGCTGACCAAAACAGTGTTGAGTGCTGAATAATAAATGCTGAAGTAAAAGTAAAATTAATTTCACTCATATTTTTAATGAGGTTATATGATAACCCTACTAATTCAGTTAACTAGTAGGGGTAGAATAGAGATTCAGTAAATTTAGCAAGCTCTAACTAGAAAGCCCTAATTTCTAGTAAAAGGCTTGCTTTTTCTTTAATGTTGAAGCTATACCCAAACCAGCAAATGCTAGCAAACCCAAGAGAGAAGCAGGCTCTGGGACTTTGGATACTTGAATAGAGCCAGAATTTTGATCTAGTGTTGTTGACGTTCCCTGTTGATCGACATCCTGATTTAATTGCAAAGAGTTGCCAACCGTTCCCTGAAAGAAATATTCTCCAATTACACCCGTTCCTCCGGCGACATCAAAGGAGCCAAATAATGTCTGAGTGGAAGTATTAAAATTGAAAGCGAAGAAGTTAGATTCTGATACTCCACCACTAACGGTGTTATAGGTTCCCAGAAGATTTTTAGATGGGTCTAAGAAGGAGACATTCAAGGATTGTAAAAAGTTGGTGGCTCCACTACCAAGTTCTGAAATGATTGTTGGTGCTGTAGTTTCGTCGTAGCTGAATGAACCTGTTGCTGAGTAACCAGCATTACCTTGCCAATTAAAGTTTAATTCAATAGCTTGGGCTGGGTTGTTAGCACTAGTAGCGATCGCAACACTGGTTACTGCGATCGCGGTAATTTGGGCGAAAATATTTTTCATGGTCATAACTCCAAAATTGATTGTCATGATGCATATATCAGTGCATCAATCAAGACTAAGCTTACGATAGAAATATATATCCGTAAATACCGCACAAAATACGGTATGTAATGTAATGAATGTATGAAGAGAAGCACTTGTTTTATAAAGTTTTGCATAAAATTTCAAGTCTATAGTGATGTCTGACGACAAACTCCTCTGCGTTTACGCTCCTTTGTATGCAATCCATTCTGGCTTAACTTCCATTCCTCATTTATCGTAAATTAAAGGGTTTGAAATCCCTGGGTTTTCACGTAGCCCAGTTACTCTGGGGGATCTTCTAACAGTAGGAGTTTAAGTACTCGTCTATTTGCATAGCGTGTCGCAGACAAAATATCTTTAATGTTGAATTTTGAATTGTTAACTATGGGGTTTTCCCTTTATTCTCTTTGATGAGCGATTCAGCTAAAAATCACGAGCGATCGCCTGAGAATAACTGATAAAGTTGAGCTACGCAAAGTTGAAAACAGTGTTATATGCCTGGGTTTCTATTAGAAGTTGGTACAGAAGAACTACCTGCAAGTTTTCTCAGTGATGCTTTAGTGCAATGGCAGGAACGCATTCCCCAAAGCCTGGAAGCAAACAGCCTCAAGGGCGATGTCCAGGTGTACGGTACTCCCCGGCGGCTGGCGGTATTGATTACAGGTCTACCATCGCAGCAACCAGATCGAGAAGAAGAAATTAAAGGGCCCCCCGCCCAAGCCGCCTTTAAAGATGGTCAGCCAACAGCAGCAGCAGCAGGCTTTGCCAAAAAGCAAGGTGTGGAACTAGATGCGCTGTCAGTTCGCCCCACTGACAAAGGGGAATTTGTCTTTGTGCAAAAAAGAATTCCCGGTCGTCCTGTGGCGGAAATTTTGACAGAACTTATTCCCCAGTGGATTTGGGGTTTAGAAGGTAAGCGGTTGATGCGTTGGGGGAATGGGGATGCAAGATTTTCCCGACCAATTCGTTGGCTGGTAGCTTTGTTAGATGAGACGGTGCTGCCTTTAGAATTAGTGAATGGTTCTAAAACGATTCAGAGCGATCGCATTTCCCAAGGTCATCGGGTTTTGCATCCTGAACCTGTGACAATTGTCCAGGCTACTGATTATGTTACCGCCCTCAAGTCTGCTTATGTCACCGTTGACCCAGAAGAACGGGTAAATCTGATTAAAGAGCAAGTAAATGCAGTCGCAGAGAATTTAGGCGGGTATACAGTAATTTACCCCGATTTGTTAGCAGAAGTAACCAACCTTGTAGAATATCCTTCCGCAGTTGTTGGTAAATTTGAACCAGAATTTTTGGAATTACCAACTGAGGTAATTACTGAAGTCATGGTTACTCACCAACGTTATTTTCCTGTATTCAAACCAGGGAGTTTTGAGCAAGAATTATTGCCCAACTTCATCACCATTTCTAACGGCGATCCTCAAAAATCAGATATTGTTGCTGTTGGGAATGAAAGGGTAATTCGTGCCAGATTAGCTGATGGCAGATTTTTCTATGAAGCTGATTTAACTAAGCCTTTAGAAAACTTTTTACCGCAGTTAGAAAAAGTCACTTTCCAAGAAGAATTGGGTTCGGTACTTGCCAAGGTAGATAGAATAGTTAAAATTGCTGGGCAAATTAGCAGTCAATTAGAATTAACGGAAAATCAAAGCCAAAGAATCCAACGTGCTGCTTTATTATGTAAAGCAGATTTGGTAACTCAAATGGTATATGAATTCCCCGAATTGCAAGGCATTATGGGAGAAAAATATGCTTTAGCTAGTGGTGAAGATGCCGAAGTAGCAAAGGCAATTTATCAACATTATTTGCCAAAGGGAGCAGGTGATATTTTACCGGAAACACTCACAGGTAAAATCGTAGGTTTGGCAGATAGATTAGATACTTTAGTGAGTATCTTTGGATTAGGTTTAATTCCTTCAGGTTCATCCGATCCCTTTGCCTTGCGCCGTGCGGCTAATGCTGTAGTTAAAATTGTTTGGTTTGATAATCTGCCAATAAATTTAGATGATTTATTGAAGCAAATATCGATAGACTTTGCAGCAAAATATCACAAAGATCAAGCATCATTAACCACAGCATTACAAGAGTTTTTCTTGCAACGCATCCGCACTTTATTACAAGAAGAAAAACAGATTGATTACGACTTAGTAAATGCAGTTTTAGGAGAAAACGATCCAGAATACACAGAACGGACGTTAAAAGATTTGTTGGATGTACGCGATCGCGCTTTGTACTTACAACAAATTCGTAAAGACAGTACCTTAGATAACATCTACGAGACCGTTAATCGTTCCACACGATTAGCCGCTCAAGGTGATTTGGATACAAAACAGCTAGAACCGACAACCGTAGTTCGTCAAGAATTATTCCAAAAGCCCTCTGAAGACGCTTTGTATAATGCGCTAATCGATTCAGTACCGGAAACTCAAGCAGCACAGCAGACCCGAAATTATCAACTGTTACTAGCAGCACTAACAAAAATTGCTCCAGCGGTTAGTAACTTCTTTGATGGCCCAGATAGCGTTTTAGTTATGGACTCCGATCCAGAAGTCAAGCGTAATCGACTACATCTGCTCGGATTAGTTCGCAATCATGCCCGTGTTTTAGCTGACTTCGGTGCGATCGTCAAAAATCTGTAGCGTAGGTCAACAAAAACTTGTGTAATTTTTGCCAAGAAAGGCTACTATAGGGAGTGCTTAACCAGGGACACTCTGCTGCAATCTATGTCCAAAGCTACTGTTATTGGATTGGGAAAGTCCGGTGTTGCTGCGGCGAGATTGTTGAAACGGGAAGGTTGGGAGGTAGAGCTGAGCGATCGCAACACCTCCAAAACCCTCCTAGAACAACAACAAGAACTCGCTGCCGAGCAAATAACCGTTAAACTAGGACAATCCCTAGAATTGAATGGTGCTAATTTACCCCAATTAATAGTCGTTAGTCCTGGCGTGCCTTGGGATATTCCCGTATTAGTTGAGGCACGCCAGTTAGGTATTGAAACCATTGGCGAAATGGAACTCGCTTGGCGAAATTTACAATCGCTACCTTGGGTAGGAATTACCGGCACTAACGGCAAAACTACTACCACAGCTTTAATTGCTGCCATTTTCCAAGCAGCAGAATTAAATGCACCCGCCTGCGGTAATATTGGCTACGCCGCTTGTGAAGTTGCCCTATCTCAGAGGGGACAGGGGACAGG
>NZ_JADEXF010000203.1 GCF_015207245.1 Nostoc cf. edaphicum LEGE 07299 | reverse complement strand
GTGGAGGGCCGGTGTTTGATATTGACGGTAAAGTGATTGGAGTTCATGGTAAAGCTGACACAGAAACGGAAGTCAAAGAACTCCAGTCGGGGCAACAAATATCAGCTGGGCTAAAAGCTGGAGTTAGTGCAGCAGTTCCGATTGAAAAGGCGATCGCTTTATCTGGGCAGGTTGGATTGACTGGGTTGAAGGTAGACAGCTCCCCCAGTACGGATAAACCCCAAGAACGGATGCAAAATCCTCAAGCTTCGAGCGATTTCTTAGCACGGGGACTGTCCCAGAAAAGTAATAGTACCGCAGCGATCAATGATTTTAGCCAAGCGATCGCTCTTGACCCTAAGAGTAGCATTGCTTATTACAATCGCGCCAATGCCCGCTACAAGATGGGCGATAAACAAGGTGCAGTCGCCGATTATAATGAGGCAATTCGCTTCAATCCCAATAATGCGATCGCTTATTACAACAGAGGGGTAGTGCGATATTATCTAGGCGATAAGCAAGGTGCAGTTGCAGATTTTACCGCCGTCTTGCGTTTCGATCCTTACGATGTATCAGCTTACTACAGCCGAGGATCTATCCTCCGCAATTTGAAAGATGCTCAAGGTGCTTTTGCCGATTTTGACCAAGTTGTTCGGCTTGCACCTAACGTTCCTCATTCTTACTTCAACCGAGCGCTAGCTCGTGCCATGTTTAACGATCGCCAAGGTACTCTCGCCGATTTTACTCAAGCGATCACTATCGATCCCAAGTTTTCTAGAGCCTACATCAGCCGCTCGTTGACATTGCGTCGCTTGGGACAGTTACCCGCAGCGATTCAGGATTTAAACACAGTGCTGAGTTACGAGCCAAATAATAGCATTGCTATTTACCAACGCGGCTTGTTCCGACGCGATTCAGGCGATCGTCAAGGTGCGTTTGAAGATTTACAAAGAGCTGTAAATTTATTCCAGCAAGCCAACGATACTGCTAGTTACCAAAAAGCAATATACGTTCTCCAACGCTTACAGTCATCACCCGCTACTTCCCCTCCTAATCAACCAAATAACGGACAACCGAGTGGTGAAACTGCCCCAGATGTCATAAATGAACCTATTTAGGAATGAGTGTAGAGATGTTTTATGGAACGTCTTTACACTCATCTAATAGACTTATTGCAGAAGTGGGGAAAAGGGTAAGGGGTAAAGGTATGGAATTTTCCCTTACCCTTTAAACTTTCCTCAACATCTTGGCATTTGTTACTTTTGCAAGATATCTAATGAAATTTATCCAGAAAGCACACCAAAAAGTTATGAAAACTGGGCGCTTTAAACTAAACTTTACTAAACTAATTCGCTTGAGTACGACAGTCTGCACGTTTACTTTTTTATCAGTAATTGATATTGCCGGGGCTATGCCAATACCAATGCCTACGGCGGTAAACTACGCTCAATCCCTGCCGCCATCGGGTTTTTCTGCTTACCCAGCCTCCACAATATCTCCTCTAGATGGGATTTGGAAACTCCAGTGGCGCATAAATGGGAAATCTTTTGATGGACTCCTGACTTTAACAGGAAATTCTGGCACCATGACCGTTAATGTGCGCTATTCCAATGGTCAGAATGATGTCGTACAACAAAGAATGGTGGTTCAGTCTTCTGGCGATCAATTTATTTTGTCTGGACAAAATCCCGTCTATGCAGGGACGAATATGCCGATTGTCTCCTACATTCCCGATACTTTTTTGATCGAGCAAGCAAGCAATTTGGAGGGTTGGAGGGCTAAAAGTTGTGATAGCACTGAACGGTGTTCGCGAGTAACGATGCGGTATGTTGATCCTGCCTACCCACCATCTATACCGAATCGGGCACCTGCCGAGATGCCCACAAAATGGGATTCATTGTAAATTTTTGATAATTGCTCAATCAGTGAGTACTATTCACTTTCAGAAAGCCGATTGCTATAGAAATCGCCCGCGAGTTTTTCCTAGTTTTCAGCAAAAAAATCGCCTCCTGAATTTAGGAGGCGGATCGCCAAGGTGGTGTACAGAAGACGCGGAGTTCCGCGTCTGTTGTTTTAACTAGCAACGTATTCTTTGACATTGGCACGACGGCGACGTAGATGAGCCAAAGCTTGATGCTCTAACTGACGAACGCGTTCGCGGCTGAGATTCAATCTCTCACCCACTTTTGCCAATGACATTTCATTACCATCTTCTAAACCAAAGCGTAAAGCTACAACTTCTCGCTGTTGCGGGGTTAGTTCTGCTAACAGGTTGTTCAAGTCTTGGCGTAAGAATTCCTGGTTGGTGTAATACTCTGGTGATGGGCCATCATCTTCAAGCATTTCTTGCAACTCAGTATCTTGGTTTTCACCAACTCGCACATCCAAAGAAACTGGTTGACGAGCCATATTCAGGTACTCGCGAATCTGAGCAGGTTCTAGTTCTAGTGCTTTGGCAATTTCGGCTGGAGTCGGCGATCGCCCCAAAGTTTGAGCCAACTCGCGCTGCACTTTTTTGATTTTGTTCAGTTTCTCGGTAATGTGAATCGGTAAGCGAATAGTCCGACCTTGTTGAGCGATCGCACGAGTAATTGCTTGGCGAATCCACCAGTAAGCGTAAGTCGAGAATTTATAACCCCTCATCGGGTCAAATTTCTCCACACCCCGCTCTAATCCTAGTGTTCCTTCCTGGATTAAATCCAGAAACTCCATATTTCGCTTTTGATACTTTTTAGCAATAGCAACAACCAAGCGCAAATTCGCTTCGATCATTTTTTGCTTTGCCCGCTTACCTTGTGCCACCGTTTGCTGCACATCGGTTTCCGATTGTTTAACGTGATCGGCCCACTCTGAAATATCCGGTTCGCGTTGCAACTTCTTCGCCAAAGCTTCCTTGGCGTCGATCAGCGTCATCATTTGTTGCACTTGCTTCCCAAAGACAATTTCTTGTTCGCGGGTTAGCAGTGGTACACGACCAATTTCTCGCAGATAGGTTCGCACCATATCAGCCGTGAATTTGGTGTTGAGGTTTTCCGTTTGGGTATTGACAGTAGGCATTGGTGCGATGTCCTCTACTTCCTAAAGATAATGTATGTTTTATTACTAAAATGCATGGGGAGAAGTAGTACATCTATCACAAAATATCGGGAGCTACCAAAAGCAATTAGTTAATTGATACAGCCGTTGTTAAGATGGTACGCCCCAATGATAGGTTCCCCTACCTTCCCTAAATTTTCAATCTTTTATAAGCACGCTGGTTATTTTTGAGAATTCTTCTCTTGGACAGTTACTAACACCGAAGGGTAAATCCGAAGTCGGTATGAGTTCTACTTAACTTATGATACGATAAATCAGGCAAATAGTAAACTATCTTTAGATAAAACCTATCATTATAATTCAAAAGCAGCAGTTATAGAAAAAAATTTTAAATTTCCTTGAAATTACTGACTATATCTATAGTGACGCCAAAAACCCTTCTTCTGTTGCCAAAAACTAGCCGGATAACCGAACTTAATTTGCTGTGACAATGGAGGGATGTCACGAATTGGTCATTTGTCATTTGTCATTTGTCATTGGTCACTAGTACTGAGCGACTCGTGCCGAGTGGAGCCGAGGTAAGTCGTTGGCGCAATCTCTGTCTCTGACACGCTGTTCGCGTTCGTAGAGAAGTATTGGTCATTTGCAAAGGACAAAGGACAACTGACAAATGACAATCTAAAATCCAAGGTCAGCTTTGGCAAGTTCCGCAGCGGCGAATACTTCTGCGTCAGGTTTTTCTTCCCAGGCTGGCTCACCAATTTCTGCGTAAAAAGTTGCGTCATAAGGACGGGTACGTACTACTACTGGCATGGGAACGGCGTGACCCAATATTAAAGCCTGTTGTTTCGAGTCTAGTTTTGCCAATACCGATCGCAGTCCGCTACCACCAGATACACCTGTAAAAATCGCCTCTATGTCTTTTTCATCATTCAGCAAAGCGGTAATGCGAGTCCCAATTTGCGACATAACTTCATTATCTATGCCTGATGGACGTTGATCAACTACCAAAAGTGTGACAAAGTACTTCCGCAGTTCGCGGGCAATAGTCCCAAAGATAGTACTTTGGACGATAGCCGGGTCAAGGAAACGGTGCGCCTCTTCAATGGTAATCATCAATGGCGTTGGGCGATCGCTCGGATTTTTGCTTTGCAGAAATTTATCTGCTTTCTTGACGTAATGCTCGTGAATACGTCGGGTGATCATATTTGTCACCAACATATAAGAGAGCATATTAGACTGGGAACCAAATTCTATCACAACATTCTTCCCAGATTCCAGGCATTGCACAATTTTACTAATGTAATTCTGGGGGCAAACTGCTCGCATATACTTCAAGCTATCCATCCGCAAGAGTTTGCGCTGCAACGCCATAATCGAGCCTTTGTGTCCGCGCTTCTCGTCGCAGAACATCTCGATTTCTTCGTTAGTCATATTTAGCAACTGCACAATCCAAGACTTGCCAAACTCGCTATACAGAATATTGGCGTTATCTAAGGCTGCGTCAGAGAGTCCTAAATCTCGGCTACATAACTTAATATCTTCAACTTCTATTTGCTCATAGCTCAAATAAAGTTCTTGAGCATCACGCACACCCCGACGCTTTGTTGATTCCGGGTCGAGGGTATAAACTTCTACCTTACTAGGGAAAAGTTGCTTTAATCCCTTAACTGTATTGACGTTCTTACCTTCTGCAACAGCTTCCCAGCCATACTCAGAGTGCATATCAAAAATCAAGTTTACTGCCGCATTTTTACGGATAACGCCAGCTAAAAGTAGCCGAGTTAGAAAAGATTTACCAGTACCAGATTTCCCAAAAACCCCATTACTCCGTTCTACGAAGCGATTCAAATCGATACAAACTGGCACATCCATATCCAAAGGTTTCCCAATGGAAAAGTTGCGCCTTTGGGGGTCATCTTCCCAACCAAATACTCGGCGAAAATCGTCAACACTTGCTTCGTAAACTTGACTAAAGTGACTAGGAATAGTTTTCACCGGCAACAATTCTATTGTCGTGCTGGTTTGTGGCACAAATGAAGCCAAACCCGTCACCGATGGGAGGAAAGGATTTGCCGATTTGCCATTTGTTGGGGAGAAAGATTCTTCAGTTTCGGGAGTGAACATCAACATCGGCGCGAGGTTGATAGTACCATAAGTACCACTTCCGGCTAAAACATCTCGTAAAAAAGTGTCTTCCCAATTGGGGGGATTAGCAATAATTCGGGCATTAGCAGCTCCCAATGCTACATCTGTCAGCATACAAAAAAAACGCGATCGCATCCCTTGCACAACAAGAAATTTACCCACCCGCATATCTTCTACAGAAATGTCAGGATGCAATCGTACTTCTAAACCTTCAGTTAGAGAACCTTGAATGACCGAACCTAATGGCTGTGCCGAATTCATCTGATTAGTCATTTGTCATTTGTCATTTGTCATTGGTCATTGGTCATTTGTTTTTCTTCTCCATCTCCTATGCCCAATTCCCCATGCCCAATTATCTAATCAATCTGAATCGAGGTTGGCGCACTTCCTGTTGATGGAGTGGTACTAATTAACGGTTTGCGGAATTGGGCATAAAGGCGATCGCGCCAGGTAAAGAATGGTTCATAATCTATATTCTCGGCAAAGATTGGCAATCCTTTACCTCTGATAGAAGCTGGTAAATCCAGATAAGGCCCAGAGGGGAACTTGAGCAATATCGATAAGCCAGCCACCGCTAAGTCAGCTAAAGTCGGCTCATCTCCTGTTAAATAGGGACTATCTGCCAATAATAACGTTAAGGCTTCCAAGTCTTGTTTTAAAGATGCGATCGCTGACTGTATCACATCTGGGCTATAACCTACGCCAAAACCCAACACTGACAGTAAGTCACTAGGTACTCCTTGAACCAGACTTTTAAATATATCTGGTGTTGAGGTGGGTAATAAAGACTTACGGAAATTTTGATCTTGACTTACGGCTGCAAATAGTGCTTTGCGACCTTTGATGCCTATGGACTCATCAGCCCATTCTTCTATTAATAAAGTTAAACCCCGTTGTTTAGGATCTTGCGGTATTATGGGGCGATCGGGATACTCTAAGTCTAAATACTTAGCTATTGCCGTAGAATCCGCAATATATTTATTACGATCCTTTAATACAGGCACTTGTCTTTGACCAGTCAGCCGGAACAGTTCCACTTGTCCAATCCCAGGCGTAACCTCTATTTTGCGGTAATCTAGTCCTTTAAAATCTAGAATTAGGCGCACTTTCTCTGAGTATTGAGAGAGTTCCCATTGGTATAATTCCAGCATATGTTCTATCTTTTCTAACTGGTCAACTTATTAACTTTACAATTGTATCTTTAGTTTAAGTAATTTTTATTGATATTAGTTGATTAGCTGTTTATGTTAATTGACATTAGGGTTTAACCGATGCCTGATTTTTGGCAAAATTATCGATTCAAAAAAATATTGTTTTCTGATTAATTACAATATCAAATAATTAAGTAATTTAATTCAGCATATAAAT
>NZ_JADEXF010000202.1 GCF_015207245.1 Nostoc cf. edaphicum LEGE 07299 | reverse complement strand
AGCAATAACTGAGGATTGATAAGTAATTGGGTATAAATAAAAATAATACCCATAAACCCGGCTTCTCAACAAAAGTCGGGGATTTATCTCCTCAGCATTTTATATTTAATTAGGTTGACTAAATAATTACTAATTCGTAATTTATAATTCGTAATTTCAGAAGGTACAAGCCCTTACCATAATCTTTAATTTTGTGGTCTGCAAGACGTTCACTAACTGGCTACCACTACACTATCACTGATAAATTCAAGAGCTACTACTGATTGGAATTACAAGTTATCAATTACGAATTAGTTTGATCCTTTGCTATCTAAAGCAAAAAGCGAACTAACACGTAAAAAGCCGAAGCTATCAGTTGTAATATCATCACTGGAATACCGTAGTGTAAAAAAGTTTTAAACGAAATGCGGCGTCCATGCTGCTCAGAAATTCCGGCAGCTACGATGTTAGATGATGCTCCTACTAGTGTGCCATTACCTCCCAAAGTTGCACCAAACATCATCGCATAAAACAGTGGTAATACTTCTGGCGGAAACTGCCCTTGAAAGTCTTGTGCTAAAACTTCTGCGGGTGCTAATCCGACAGTAACAATGTATTGTTTGAGTAATGGTACCATCCCCACCACTAAAGGAATATTAGGCACTACGCTAGATAATATCCCCACAGAAAATAATAAAACTAGGGAACCCAGGACAATATTTTTTCCTAAAATTACTGCCAATACTCCTGATAAACCATTAATTACACCTGTCTTTTCTAACCCTCCAATTAGCACAAAAATACTCATAAAAAATATTAACGTACTCCAGTCTACATCCCGCAAAATGTTGTTAACTGAATCTATTTTGCTATGGTGAGATAAAAGCAAAGCTAAAGCTGCTCCTAACAAAGCTGCGGCAGCAGGTGAAATAGGAACTGGTAGAGATTCGCCGATGACAAAAAATAGCAGGACGAAAAAAACAATAACTGCACCGACGCTTAAAGCTCGTGGGTGATTGATTTGTGGGTGTGGCAGTTCTTCAAGATTATCTAACTTTGTATTCCAAATTTTGCGAAATAAAAATGGTAGTGTTGCAATCACTATGACAATAGCAATTACTCCCCCTAAACTTAATTTAAACAAATAATCTGTAAAGCTGATATTCACAGCATCGCCAACGATAAATGTAGCTGGGTCTCCAACTAAAGTCAGGAGTCCGGCACTATTAGCAACAAACACCATTAAAATCAACAAGGGTACGAAATTTATCCCAACTTCCTGTGCCATTGGGGGAATTAAAGGTGCTAGTAGCATTACTGTTGTGGCATTTGGTAAGACTGCACAGATGGGTGTAACAATAGCCACAATGCCAAGTAATAGACGCTTGCCTTGTCCTTTAGCTATGAGTACTATTTGAGTAGCTAAATAATCAAATATCTTGGTAGGCTCAAAAGCCCGCACTAACACCATAACTCCAAAGAATAAACCGAGTGTTCCATGACTATTGCCGATGTAACCAACAGCTTCTTGTAAAGTCATGACGTTGGTAAAAACTAATAACAATGCTCCCAATAATGCCGCAATAGTAAGATGTACCCATTCCGTCATTACTAAGATAATGACGCTTATAAATGTAACCACACTGAGGATTGCTTGCCAGCTTTCCACACACTACCTCCCGAAGTTTATTTATTTAGTAGCGAAAAAAGCCACCTATTTATAGGTGACTTATCTATCATTGCAATTAGATAAAATTTATTGAAATTCTGAACAATGATTATTCATCAATACAACTGGGAATACCCAAAACGGCACAGGGGAAATTAGAATGTAGTGCCTCAATCATTGGATGATTGACAGAGTTGCAACCGAGAAACAGAATATCGGCAGCTTCTGATTCAACAACTTTGGTAAGTTCTGTGGAGATGCAGCCAAACCGCAAATGGGATTTGAAAGAACCTTGCCATTCTTCAGCCAGACTTCGAGCTTGCCAGAGAATTATATCTGCTTGTTGCAGGGGAGTTACCATTGTCTGCAATTGGGGTTGAATTAATACCTGTGTGGCAGACTTTGATACTTCACTGATTTGACACTCCAATGGAGGCTGTTGTATTGGTAAGCTCAAGATATTTGGATACTTGCTTTTTGAATTGTCTTCTAGCACATAAACGGCTTGAACTGTAACTTCTGCATTGGTAGCTAAACGCGTTTGATGGGCAATCCAGAAAGCAATATCTAACGCCGTATGACTTTTAGGAGATGCGTCATAGGCAACAATTAAATTAACTGCTTTTGCTTTTTGAGGTTTTTTAGAAAAAGGCTTTTTTGGTTCTGGCAACAGTACCATTTGTTCAATTAAGTCATCTCGACCTGTGGCACTTTGCAGACGCGCTAACATTGGCTTAATTTGCACAGCTTTACTTCTCCCAATGATATGAATTAGTAATGAGAAGCAGGGCGATCAATTTGAGATTTTGAACTTCGGCTTACCTTGGCTCCGGTTCTATCGAGCGAAGTCGAGATGCTCGGCACAAGTCGCTCAGTCGAACGATTTTGGATTGAGTGACGATAGCCAAAATTTCAAATCTTAAATCAGTCAAGGAAACCCCAATAATAACTGTATTACAGCCAAGGTCTTGGGGGTTCCTTCCATTGCCTACGGAGTTAGCTGACGGGCTAAGACTGGAAGGTGTCTCTCGTAAGATTAGCCCCAAACATTGGTTCCTCCGTTCCAAATTCAGCTTTCATGAATTTGAATTAGGCTACCCACTAAAAAAATGATAATCTAATTTACTCGTCTTGGGCAAAATATCGATCGAGGAAATTTAGGGCGTGGTTGCGGAGTTCAAAATATTCTTTTGAGTTTCGCATGGCAGCCCGATCGCGTGGATGCTCAAAAGGAACTTCTAATATCTCTCCTATACTAGCAGCTGGGCCATTGGTCATCAAGACGATGCGATCGGACATATAAATTGCTTCATCTACATCGTGGGTAATCATCATCACTGCTTGACGATTATTTTCCCAAATATCCAATACCTGCCGCTGCAATTTGCCACGAGTTAGCGCATCTAGTGCCCCAAAAGGTTCATCCATCAGCAACATTTTAGGACGAATTGCTAAAGCTCTGGCAATACCTACTCGTTGTTTCATACCTCCAGAGATTTCATCAGGGTATTTGTCAGCCGCCGCCGTCAAGTTTACCATTGCTAAGTGTTCATTTACAATGCTAATTTTCTCAGATCGATTAGCATTTTTTAGCACTTCATCCACAGCTAAACGGATATTTTCTCGCACAGTTAACCAAGGTAACAGTGAATAATTCTGAAATACCATCATCCGTTCGGCTCCTGGCTTATGAATTTCTTGTCCATCTAGCCTTACTGAGCCAGAAGTGGCTTTTTCTAAACCAGCTACTATCTTTAGTAGAGTTGATTTCCCGCAACCAGAGTGACCAATTACAGAAATATATTCATCTTCACCAATCGTCAGATTAACCCCATCTAAAACGACAAAGTTATCTTTATCAGGTGTCGGATAAGACTTGACTAAATTTTCAATTTCTAAATATCCTGGACGCGGCATAACTTTGGTCTGGGTATTAATAGGTAATGAAGTATATTCCATCATCAAAATGCTCCAGAAATAATTTAGTCATCAGTCAATATTTGAACTTGGAATTTAAGACATGAAAAAGTTAGTGGGAGCGTTAGCCCTGATGGCAAAACTATTTAGATAGCGCACAGGATCGCTGGGGTCGAAGCCTTTCTTATCTATAAATACTTCTGGTGGTTCGACCTTGTAATCATCCTTGGGACACTCGATGCCCATTTCAGATGCTATCTCTCGATATAAATCTGCTCTCCAGCCAAGTTCTGCCAATTTCTCGGCATTTTTGGGGAATTCCTTAATTTGTCCCCACCGCGCTGCTTGTGTCATCATCCAGATACTTCTCGATCTCCATAAGAATGTGGAGTGTTCTCCTGGCTGTTTGGGAAGGTTGTCAGGAATATCGAAGAAAATCGTGGTGTCAGCAGCTTTGATGGTGCGATCTTTGCCGTCAAAGCCGCCATAGTTGTAGTTGCCGAGAATTGCCGGACTTGTAAACTTCGCAATTGGGGCATCTTTCTTTTTAGGTCTAGCACCTGTAAAGGAACGGTCTGTTATCAGTTCGGCTACTTTTTGGCGGTTTTCGTCTTTGCTGCAATACTGACAGGCTTCAATCATTGCCTTGACTAAAGAACGATAGGTTTTAGGATATTTGTCGATGAAAGATTCCATCACACCCAAAAGTCGATCTGGGTGTCCCAACCAAACTTCTTTGCCTTGTGCAAAGGTAAAGCCGATGTTTTCGTTACCTGTTATTGCTCGCGTATTCCAGGGTTCTGCAACCATGTAAGCTTGCATTGCACCAATCCGCACGTTTGTTACCATTTGGGGAGGCGGAACGATGATGACGCGAAACTCTTTAAGCGGATCAACACCTGCGGCGGCGGATAAGTAACGGATAAAGTATTCGTAAATGGAGGAACTTAATACTACTGCCCAGACTTTACCTTCTGATGGCTGCTTGTCAAAGTAGCCTCGAAAATCGCGCCCAAAGGCTTCTAAAGCACCATTGCCATATTTTTCTTGATACTCGTACCACGGACGCAGACCAAAATCCCACATGGCTTTGTTCATTGTCATGGCGTTACCGTGGCTGTGAATGGTCATCGCTGCACACAAGGGGGCATGGCGTGCGCCTTCAGCACCAATTCTGGCATTGGTAACTGCACCAGATACCACGGGTGAAGCATCCAGGCGACCAAAAATTACACCGTCGCGGGAGGTGGCCCAACTGGCTTCGCGGTTGAGTGTAACGTTCAAACCATACTTGCGGAAGAAGCCTTTTTTCCAGGCGATCGCAAATGGCGCACAATCATTAACGGGAACGTAACCAACTGTAAGATCGGCTTTTTCTAGGTCGCCGCTTTTAACTACTGGTTGCACAGCTAAGGCTTCTTCTGTCAATCCTTTGGCTGATCTATCTCCTGAAATTCCACAGGAAGACAGCGCCATTCCCGCCGTTGTTGCTCCTATTCCCTTGATAATATCTCGTCGAGTCCAGTTAATATCACCCATTCTTGTAGCTCCATTGGTGATTGATTGCTCACGCTTCAGGCGCAGAGTCTCGTTAAATCTTGCTGTTTTGATAGCAGGCTAATTTTGTTAGTTGGAAGTTTTAGGGCGATGGGTTACTAATTCTTCGATTTTACCCACGGCATAATCCAGAATTAACCCAGTTACACCAATTACCAACACAGCTAAAAAGACTGAACTCAGGTTTAAGCGACTCCATTCATCCCAGACGAAAAAGCCGATACCAATACCGCCTGTGAGCATTTCCACGGCAACAATTACCAACCAAGCTATCCCTAAACTAATTCGTAAACCTGTAAAAATATACGGCAAACTTGCAGGCCAAATGATTTTTGTAATCCGTCTCCAACGGGGCATTTCTAGGACTCTTGCCACATCTAAATAATCTTTGGGAACGCTAGAAACTCCTAAAGCGGTATTAATAATTGTCGGCCATAAAGAAGTAATAAAGATGACAAAAATGGCTGAAGGATCTGCCAAATTGAAAATTGCTAAGGCGATGGGTAGCCAAGCTAGGGGCGATACAGGTTTAAAAATTTGAATGATCGGATTAAGCGCTATCATTGCCGGTCTAGACATGCCAATTAGAAACCCCAGAGGAATCGCTACTACCGCACCTAACAAAAAGCCTATTAATACCCGGCGCAGACTTGCTATTAACAACCAACCAATTCCCAAGTTGCCGGGGCCTCGCTGGTAGAAGGGATTTAAGATGTAGTCTAGATTAGCAATTAACGCTTCTGGTGGGGTGGGCATCAATTCATGGTTGGCAAGTGCAATAATCCACCATAAGACAATTATTCCCAAGAACCCCAACACAGGTAGAATGAAGACATCTCTAACGACGACAGGTCTTGCCTTTTTCCAAGCAGCTTGTCCAGCGATCGCTGCGATCGCTGCTAAATTTAATTGGAATACCATTTACAACCTCAACAGATTTAAGTGCAGGTACAAAAAAGCCGAGCAGTACCAGCCTTGGACACTGATGAAATCGGAACATTGTAAAAATGCCGTCTCTTCAGTCTCCTCTCAATGCCTACGAAGTTAGCTGACGGGCTAGGGCTGAGAGATGCCCTTCTGTAGAAAGCTATGAGTTATAAGTTGAGTATTTAGTAAAGTAACTTCTAACTCCTTACTCCCAACTCTTCACTTTCTATGAGATACGCCCCACAATTTGGTTCCTCCGCTCCAGCGTCATGCACTGTGACACGCTGGATTAGGCTGACTTACTCTAATGGATACTAAATTATGGACAATATAACATCGATGCTCAGTAAAAGCCATCTATCTTATGATAAATGTTGTTAATTTCAATACCAAATTTAAGCGTTATTTCTTGTTTTTTGGTAATAATTAAAACTTATGCTACTAGTTGTGTTGTGAGTGAACTCCTTGCACAGACTGCTAAAC
>NZ_JADEXF010000201.1 GCF_015207245.1 Nostoc cf. edaphicum LEGE 07299 | reverse complement strand
CTTCCAGAAGTACTGAGGGAGCATAACCAACTACCAGCACACAACCATTACTTACTTGCAGCAATTTTTCTCGCCATTCTTGATGTTGCCAAAAAGCAACTTCGGCTTCAGTGGCGGTGGTAATATGGGGATTATCAATTAAGGTTTCGGTGCGGCATCCTAAGTGAAGTAATCGGGTTTGATCTAAAGCAGCTGCAACCGTTTGAGTATCGACAACAATTTGACAACTTGAAGATAAAGCTTCTCGACTAGCTGCGATCGCATCTCGACTCAATTTAATAAAGGACAGCAAACTGACATCGCCACAAGCCAAAACCAACTGAGAAATTAAGTGTTGTTCAATTTCCGAACGGTGAGACAGATCAGGTAATAAGCGTTGTAGCGATTCAGTAAAAGCTTCCGAGTGGGTATGAATTTCAGCATCCAAGCCACTCCAGAGATTTTCCAATCCTCCCAATCCAGCTTGGGTTTCAACATCAAGTAACTTGAGTTGTGCCAAAACTTCCGCCTGGATAATTTGACAATGGCGATCGCGCCCCAATAATCCCTCTAATGCTGATGCAGTTTGTCGCAGTTGAGAAATTTGTTGCATCACCGCGCGATATTGCTGCTGGAGTTGTCCCATGAGGTTAACCGTTGTGTCGGCTTCTGGTTCCACTTCCAAAATATTGCGGATATGGTTTAGCTGAAACCCTTGCTGTTTGAGTGCGACAATCCGTTGTAACCGGAGAACATCTTTTTTGGTGTAGAGGCGGTAATTGCTGCGCGATCGCACTGGTTGCGGTAGCAGTCCCAATTGATGATAATGACGCACCATCCGCGGAGTTAAACCGCCGCCTACCAAGTGCGTTAACTGCTTAATTGTCAGTTCGCTACTTTTGATTTCCACGAATTACGTCTTAATAAAGGTTAATTATTGTCGAGGGGGCGTTTAGAAAAGGTGATATCTGACGACAAGCCACTGCGTGTCTACGCTTCTAACCTAGCTTAGTTAAACTACCTGCTAACCAATAATTTTTTCTGTCTATTAGCTTCTTGGATAACGTTGTTGTTGCTTGTAAATACCTGAATATCTGGAACAACAGCATAATCCATGTCATGTGTAATAATTTTAATTTTTCCTGCTCCTGCTCTGCTAATAGCTTCGAGAAGTAGTAAGTCATAGCCATCAACAGCTTGAGTTTGAAATCTGTTTAGCGCTGCATCGGTTGTTGCATCATCTACTGTCAGATCAACAGGAACAGCAAGTGCTTTAACCTGACTCCAAGCTGACTGCACTTCGGCAACAACGTTCATCCGTTCATTTGGGTAATTATGACGGTACTCTTTAAGTGGCAAAAATCTATACAATTTTTTATAAATCTCATATTCAGTTTTTTCAATTATATGAGCCAGTTCAGCTAAAATTAGCCCAGAGTAGGTCAGCGTGGCTCCATTTAAGAGAGCTTGATTAATATATTTGACATAAATGCTGAATTTGGATGTTTTTGTATAAGTCTGCCAAAACCAAACGTTGGTATCTACAAGGAAAATATCACCCTGCTGGGGATTATCAGTTTTGATGTCGATGATATCAGCTTGAATTCTAAGGTTGACCACCATGCTTTAAAAAGTTGCAGCCTGATCTGCGATCGCTGCATCAACCGCATTACGAAATTGCTCATCGGAATAGTAATGCTTTGCATTGGCAATCACACGCTCAAGAACATTCCACCCCTCAGAACTTATAGCGGTGAACTCAACCAGTTGATTAAGGTTATCTGCTGGAATATCTTTCAAGAGATGACCGATCGCAAAGTTGAAAAAAGGAGAAGCAAAGACCTGAACTCCAGTAAAATCTAATTCTACAGGGTTGCCAGCAAGCAGAACTGGATGAATCTGGTCGTATACCTTCTGCCCACTCTCAGCGCTGATGGCGTATTTTCCGACAAGATCAAAAATTTTGTATGCCATTCCTCTATCTCCCTCTTTAAAATAACCGCTTCTTAAGTTGATGAGCTTCAGTTGCTAGGCAGTAGTAAGATTCATCACAGCGAAGTGCAATATTAATTAAGGTTCCTCTGAAATTAGTACATTTGTTCTCATATATAATATTATCGCCTATGTTGACATATCCGTCATTACTAAAAATTGTAAGGTTTCCATGATTTTTTACGATGAACTCCTGCAATAAATTTAAGCCTGCGCCACGCGAGATACTGTCTTGCTTAGTGCTATTTCCAGGCTCGAACGCCCACTGTAGAGCCTCATTAGCAGTCTTGTCTAGGTTCTGAGGTAGAGAGCGAACACTAGTAGGGATACCAATACCAAAGTCGATGACCGTCAGATGAAGAAAACCAAGCTTGGGATAATGCTGACCGCAGCTGAACACCCCCATAGCAGATTGACTATGATCAAATGCATTAAAATATATCTCTAAGACTCGCCCTGTAATTGCATCTTGTAGTCTTGGACTGATATTGACCCAATCTTTGCCCAGCCAATTATATTTCAGGTAATCTGCAATGGCATAAAAATCTTGATGAAGATCATTCCGGTAAGGTATGGAGTTGCCGTCCCAGGGTTTCCTGTCACAACCAAAATCACACAGGAAGCCATTCTGAGCCAAGTTCATACTAATTTTCTCTGGAAGTGTATTCCAATCGAAAGCGAGAGAGCCGCCACGAGCTTCGATAAAACGGAATAGTCCCCCCAAAAAAGCAACGCCGTAGTGTCCCAAAAATTCACAGTAGTGAAAATCTACCTTGATATTTAAGCAATCTTGGGGTAGCTGCTCAATTTCATCCCTAAGTTTGAATAACTTATTAAAATGATAAAGATTGTCATCAATTGTGGTTACATAAAGAATTAAATTTGGTTGGTTTTTAGTCTCTAACAGCAAGATAACTCCAACTATTACAGATATTTATTATTTATTTGTATCTTGAACTTTAACACTGGTATCAACATTATTTAGCGCTTTTTTGCGATTGCAAAGCGTGTCACAGGCAATCACTTTCATCCTCTGATAAAAAATTTGAAGATTTACAAATTAGCACACCATACTCAGAATAAAACACACATTAACATAGAAAATCACTCTGCAAACCTACTCACTCTACGTTTCAAATTCATTCTAAGGCTTGACATTAACATCAATGTCAAGGTTTAGCGTGAGAGAGTCCTTATTAATTCACCTCTCATGCTCTACCCCCAACGTTTGGGCCAATTCACCAGAGAACACACAGATACCGTAGCCGCCCTTTTGTGTGGCTTACTGTTACTTTTCGGATGGTTCGCCTTGCATCTCGGTTGGTTGGGATTGGCATTCCTGCTACTACCTGCCGCTTATGTAATTGGTGGTTACGAAAGTGCGCGGGAAGGATTGACTACCCTCTTCAAAGAAAAAGAACTCGATGTCGATTTGCTGATGATTGTCGCCGCCATTGGTGCTGCTAGTCTCGGCTTATGGCGAAGAGAATATCATCTAATTATTGATGGGGCAATTTTGATTCTGATCTTTGCCATCAGTGGCGCATTAGAAGGCTATGCAATGCAGCGAACTGAGCGGAGTATCCGCAGTTTGATGAGCCTAACACCAGATACAGCAAGAGTTTTACTTCAAGGAAGAGAAGAAGAAATTCCTATTAGTCAGTTAAAAGTGGGTGATGAGATTGTCATCAAACCCGGAGAGTTAATTCCTACTGATGGGATAATTTTATCTGGTTACAGCACCCTCAATCAAGCTGCGATTACAGGCGAGTCTTTACCTGTAGAAAAAACAGTGGGCGAAGAGGTATTTGCCGGTACACTCAACGGCTATGGTGCATTGCAAATTAAAGTACACAAACCAGCCCAAAGCAGTTTGATTCAGCGTGTAATTCGTTTGGTAGAACAAGCGCAAACAGAAGCACCACCTTCCCAAGAGTTTATCGATCGCTTTGAGAAAGGATATGCCAAAGTCATTGTAGTAGTTGGAATATTACTGGCAACTTTACCCCCATTTCTTTGGGGTTGGGATTGGGAAACAACAATTTATCGCGCTCTTACCTTCCTTGTGGTGGCTTCTCCTTGTGCATTGATGGCTGCAATTATGCCCACCCTGCTTTCAGGAATCGCCAATGGTGCAAGACAGGGGATTTTGTTTAAAAATGGAGCGCAGTTGGAGAAGATTGGCAAAGTCCGAGCGATCGCATTTGATAAAACTGGTACTCTTACAACAGGGCAGGTGCAGGTATTCCAGGTTGTTTCAGTTAGCAAATACACTAGAGATGATGTATTAAAAACTGCTGCAAGTGTCGAAGCATCTTCCGAACATCCCATCGGTAAGGCAATTGTGCAGGCGGCTGGTGATTTAGATTGGGTTGCTGCAATGCAAGTGCAAGCTATACCGGGACAGGGAATTGTCGGAATTGCTCAAGAACAACAAGTAATTGTCGGGAATGCAATTTTTTTACAAAAGTATGTAACAAATTTACCTGAAGAATTGCAAGAAATAGTTCAATCTTGGGAGCAAGAAGGTAAAACTGTGGTTTGGGTAGCGCAGGAAGGCAGGGGAGCAGAGGAGCAGGGGGGCAGAGGAGCAGAGGTGATGGGTGTAATTGCGATCGCAGATCGGGTAAGAGTTGAAGCAGCAGCAACCATTAACCGATTAAAGAAACTGGGAGTTGAACAAATTGTCATGTTAACCGGGGATAATGAAGAAACTGCTCACAGTGTCGCCAAAGCAGTAGGAATCGATCGGGTGTATGCTCAACTTTTACCAGAAGATAAGCTGAATGTTATTCGCCGTTTACAGCAACAATATCAAACAGTTGCAATGGTAGGCGATGGAATCAATGATGCACCAGCTTTAGCGCAAGCATCTGTGGGTATAGCGATGGGAGTATCTGGTAGCGATGTGGCATTAGAAACCGCAGATATTGTACTGATGGCAGACAGGTTAGAAAAAATTGCTGTAGCGATACATTTGGGCAGGCGATCGCAAGCCATAGTAAAACAAAATATAGTTGTAGCGTTGAGTTTCATTATGTTGCTTTTAGTCGGCAACTTTCTAGGAAATATTAACTTACCCATCGGCGTCATTGGTCATGAAGGTTCCACAGTATTAGTTACCCTCAGTGGACTAAGATTATTGAAATAAGATATGACGCAAGATGAGCAACAAAATCCAGATGTAGAGACACGATTTATCGCGTCTTAAAAGACCAGAAATACCCGAAATCACTGAAATTGATGAATTAGAAACTTTCATCGGGTCAAAAAAAACAAAATTTGGGTATGGAGTGTGGTCAATACTCAATTCACATTAGAGGTTGTTTGAAAAGTGGTTGACTGTGATTTTAATCGCATTATTACCCCCCTTAATCCCCCCTTGCAAAGGGGGGAAACAAGAAAAATCTGGTTCCCTCCGCTTGTAAAGGGGAGGGGTAAAAAATATTTGATACATCGCTCATGACTTTTCAAACATCCTCTTAGACGTAAATTATTATTTTGACTTCTTAACTTTTAACTTCTAACTCCTAACTCCTAACTCTTACTCATGCAAACCGATCCAAAACCAGGAACACTTTACGTTGTCGGGACACCAATTGGCAACCTGGAAGATATCACCTTTCGGGCAGTGCGAATTTTGCAAACTGTGGATATCATTGCTGCGGAAGACACGCGTCACACAGGGAAACTGCTACAGCATTTTCAAGTTAAAACACCCCAGGTGAGTTACCACGAACACAATCGTACCAGTCGTATTCCAGAATTATTAGAGCATTTAGTTAATAATAAAGCGATCGCTCTGGTGAGTGATGCGGGGATGCCAGGTATTTCCGATCCTGGATATGAACTGGTGAAAGCCTGTATTGAGGCGAGAATTCCTGTAGTTCCCATTCCTGGCGCTAGTGCAGCAATTACCGCTTTGAGTGCAGCCGGATTACCAACAGATCGATTTGTCTTTGAAGGCTTTCTCCCGGCGAAAACTCAACAGAGACAAGAACATTTAGAATCTCTGCAAACAGAATCTCGCACCTTGATTTTCTATGAATCGCCGCACCGTTTGCGAGATACTTTGCAAGACTTAGCTCTTGTTTGGGGAAGCGATCGCCAAATTGTGCTAGGACGCGAGTTAACTAAATTGTATGAGGAATTTTGGCGGGGGACAATTGCCGAAGCGATCGCTTACTACACTCAACGAGAACCCCAAGGTGAATATACATTAGTAGTCGCGGGAATTCCAGCCAGTCAACCCCAACTGACAGAAGAAGAATTGAAAGCCGAATTGAAACAGTTAATTAGTCAAGGAATATCGCGATCGCAAGCTAGCCGTCAGTTAGCAAAATTTACTTCCCTTCCCCGTCGCCAACTATATCAACTAGCTCTTTCTATAGTCTCCAGCCCTGAGCCTTGAACGGCTGATATCGCTTTTTTGAAAATCAAAAATCTAGATGTGAAAAGTATATATTTCTTTTTTCTTTCTTCTTTTTGTGTCCTTCTCTACAAGATGCTACGCGTAGCCATATAAGGACGGAAGCTACACGCAGTGCTTCATACAGAAGGCGGTTAGCTT
>NZ_JADEXF010000200.1 GCF_015207245.1 Nostoc cf. edaphicum LEGE 07299 | reverse complement strand
TCTTGAAACAGTTTTACCAATCGCTCTGGCTCATATTTTCGCATAAAGCCTTGGTCGATAAACACGCAAGTTAGTTGCTCGCCAATCGCTTTGTATAGCAAGAAAGCCAGCGTAGAAGAATCCACTCCACCAGACAGCGCCAACAGCACCCGCTTTTCACCAACTCTGGCGCGAATTTCTCGAATTGCTTCTTCAACAAAAGCCGCTGTTGTCCAAGTGGGTTCGCAATCGCAGATATGGTAGACAAAATTACGGATTAATGCTATGCCACCAACAGAATGCACCACCTCTGGATGGAACTGAACGCCGTAAAGTTTCTTTTCGTGGTCAGCGATCGCAGCACAGGGAGTATTTTCTGTATGTGCTAGTAATTCAAACCCTGATGGCATTTGGATAACTGAGTCTCCATGACTCATCCACATGGTAGTACCATCTTCAACATTAGTAAGCAAATCTGTGGGATCGTCAATATATAATAAGGCTTTGCCGTATTCACCTCGATCTGCCTTTGCCACTTCCCCACCAAGTTGGTTTACCATCAACTGCATCCCATAGCAAACACCCAAAATGGGTATTCCCAAATTCCAGATTTCTGGGTCACAATGGGGAGCGTTGTCACCATAAACTGAACTTGGGCCACCTGAGAGGATGATTCCCTTAGGATTGAGTTGGTGCAAATGTTCAGAACTAGTGCGATAGGATAAAACTTCGGAGTATACTTGAGTTTCGCGGATGCGACGGGCAATCAGCTCAGAATATTGAGAGCCAAAATCCAGAATTACAATCAATTGGCGATCAAGCCGCCCAAAATTTTCCAATGTTTGGGGCGCTTGTTCTGTTGGTAGAGTCACCGCTGTATTCATGACGGAAGTGTTATATCTGTTAAGGATAAATAGATGCTTTGTGGTCTATGGTGATGCTATTATCCAGCCTAGATAGGCTGATAATGGTATAGAAAGTCTTGACAAACGCTAGTTTAGGTGCATTTGTCAAACCCCGGAGTTGGAGATGGTATTAAAACGATAAATCTACCCTAGAGTGGTTACTTAAAGGATTATTTTTTTGGATTGTTTACGATTATTCATAATAAATTAACATAATTTTCCCATCAACAGACCAGCAGTTTTACTCTTCACGATAATTTTGCGATCGCGATCGAAGAGAATAGAGCCACAGACTGTTACTTTTGTGCCTTTTTCGCTATGGCTTTGGATGTATTCTTGGGAACGAACATCGATAGTTTCAGCGATCGCACTGTAAACTTGATTTACCCAATCACTACCAGTTGCAGCATCTAGTGATTTTAGGTGTGTTAGTGCTGCTTCAGCTGTAGCACTGTTAAATACAGCTTGGATATCTGGTAATTTTAAACCTGCGATCGCACAGTGGGCTGCCAAAATTTCTCGCCGTCCATCAGCCAAGTAGTGATGGGTATGAAAAATCCCTCCGGCCAGTTTCATTAGCTTACCGTGATAGCCAAATAATAAAATTTCTTTTACACCCAGCACATCAGCTTCTACTAACATTGGGCCCAGCCAGTTAGCAGTTTTGACCAATTGATCGGGATTAATCCCTAGTTTACGCGCCAAATCTAGGCCATTCTCCCCGATACAAAATACTAAACTCTCAAAACGACTGGCTTTATTTTGTAATTCCTCCCGAAAAACGGCAAGCTGATCTGGTGTACTCAAAGGTTGAGAAATGCCAGTTGTGCCTAAAAGAGAAAGTCCTTCAACCACACCAAAGGCAGAATTGGAAGTCCGAATAGCAAGCGATCGCCCTTCAGGTAAAATAATCGTCACCGTGATTTTTTCTCCCGGTGCTAGCATTCGTTGCAAATTATCTTGCAACAGCCTTTGAGCATAAGCATAAATAGCCGGCTTGTCATCAGCGTTTAATTGCCTACCAATCCCCTCCCCACCTTTGATAATTACTGCATCATCACCCTGTTCTCGCCATTCCACCAGCGCCCAAATCGGTGTATCTTTAGTCAAATCGAGATTATCACCAGGATCGCTGCGAGCGATCGCTAAGGCTGTATTCTCAGATAGTCCTGCTACCTGTTCAATGGGGATTGCTGCAATTTGAGCGGGTTCAATCAAATCTACTGATGCTATGCTTAGGGGTTGGCGATCGTGTAACCAGTGTAAAGCTGCAACAGCAGCAGCGCAGGCAAAGGCGGGAAGCGTGTATCCAGAACGGGACATTTTTTAAATTTAAAAGTCAAAATAATTCTTCAAAATTGTACCCTTACAGGGAAGCAAGCTACGCGCAGCGTCTCGTAGAGAAGACCGTTTCAGACGGCAATTTAGACTCGACTGGTAGCTTGCTTCCTTCAGGATAAAGATTGAGATGAGCCGCCGCAGAGCACCTCCAGTTCTTACAGACAACCTTAATACGGCCGGCTCCATCGAGATTTGTTAGCTTGCTGTCGCTGTTACTGATTAACCTCCTTAACATCAGTTAAACATAGGTTAATTCCATAGAAAAAGTTTAGGTTCAGATGTCTTATATGCCCCCAACACATCACTTGGTAAGAGTTTTCCTTTACCTAATATATCGACAGAAGAACCGTCCTGAATGATAATCTTGAATAAAGGCTGTCTGCTGATTAGCATTGCTGCATCTAAATCGATCACCTGACCATTTTCCTTTAAAACAGCTAGAAATTCAGAGGATGGTAAATACAGTTGCTCTTCATCATTTAGCTGCAAGGTTAACCTTCCGCCATGTTTCCCTGTTGCATCTAAATCTGAAATCTGCCACTGACCATCTTTGTAAGTCTTTGCAAGGTAATCCGCGATTGAAGCAACCCTTTCCTCAAGGCTCTCTTCAGAAGTTTGGCTTAACGTAATAGCCCACAAACTACTTTTCATTGGTATTCCTCATTTACAGTGGCTCTGGGTTTTTACTTCTGTTTAGAGTGCCTCCAGTAGGATTAGACAACCATCGTTATGTAAAACCACTTGTAGGAAAAGAGTAGGGTTATTGGATAGAAATATAAGGCTGCAATGATGCCTCAATTGATAACTTAAAGCGGGCTAACTATTGATTATTACTAATTACGTAGCTTGCTTCTCGTAGGGTATTACGAATTAGTAATTAGTTAAACACCAACCTCTGATAATAGAGCTTCCATAGCTTCCCAAGAGAGTCCTTGTTGAAGATAACGGGGTGCTTCAGGATTGTAAGGACTCGCTACTCGGTCAATGTTGAGGATGTTTGCTCCATCTGGTAGAACTGGTACATCTGCATCAAATGCTGTAGGACGCATTAAAGAACTGGAAAAGCCTTTGAAAATAGCAATTGTATCTTGCTCATCGGCAATTTCCACCGTTACAATTAGGACTTCTTTGGTGCGTTTAGCAGTGTATTGTTCCAGTCGCTTACCAATGGAATTCATTTTTTTTAGAGTAGGGGTATGGTGGCGCAACGATCGTTACTGTGGTGTGGCTGAACGTCCCTGTTTGCCTAGCTTAATCAAAACAAAATAGCTCAAGTAAAGCACATAAATTACTAAACTAGTTATGCCAAGAAAACCTAAGAACTCAGCCTTGCTGTTAGCATGAAAATATTCTTTGAATAGCAACGGAGCCTCGAACCAGACGCGACAATAAGCAGTCTTCAGCATATTGCCAGAAAAAGCACAACCCAAAAAAGGTATAAATGCTAGTGCGCCCAAAAAACAATAAACAGTTGTCGCCCAGCGCCAAGACGTAAAAATAAACTTCAAAGATCCACTGGTTTGATACTCAATTTCATCGTTGATATCCACCCAGAACCACAGCGAAATCGGGATCAAAATCTGAGCTATCAATCCAGAGATAAAGCTAACTGGATATTGGGCAATCATTAAGTAAATTGTGATTGCTACCAGGCTTGATACTCGCCAGTATATAGCCAATAAGCGTTGTATGCCTTCTGCTTTTTGTACAAATGCCCAAATTAGAAGAATTAGCGGAATAATTACCAGGAATAATACTGCCAGTCGGTAATCAATCCAGACGAAAGGTCGAAACCAAATATCATAGTCCATATTTTTTCTCAAACAATAGATAAAAAGAAGTCAGGAGTCTGAATAAATTAAGTGCGATTTTATACCACTACTTGATTATAGACTGCTAAATAAGTCAGGGCTATTAAACCCTTTTATTTAGGAGTCAGTCGGACTCCAATTCATCCTGAATTCTTCTTGATAATAGTTTATTGAACCTCGTATGACTAGAAGTCACGAGTATTATAAAAAATTTCTAGGGGCGTACATCTGTACGCCCCTAGTGCCAATTAATTGGTTGTTTAATTTATGAAAATCGCAACTTATCCCTTTGGAAGAAGCCTATTGATTCAAATAAGGAATTTATTTTTTGTTTCCATGACTAAAATCGGTAGGTCTAAAAAAAACGCTTGCCAGTGGAGGACATTGGTGAGTTTCCACGTCCTCCACTCTAGGCGTCTTCTTTAGTCAATACTGGTTATTTGCTGACCAAACAACAGAAAATCCAGTTGCCTCAATTTCTAGTCGTCGTAAACCCGGCATTCAATTGCATCTGGATTGTCATCACAATACTGTTCTAGGGAATTTTTTGGCTTGCTTTGGCGCTTGTGGGAAGCTTCGGCTTGCAATTCTTCTACTGCATCCCAAGCAGCAGCACACTCTGGTGAGTTGCTACCGTTAATATCACAGACAGTACGCGCTTGTTCCACTTCTTCTTGGATTTTCTCTTGGATGTCGCCTTTTGCTGTTTCTTGGATGTTGGTCATTAGCTTTAGTCTCGTTGTGTGTTGTTAATACTAGTATAGAAAATGTTCAGAAATGGCAGTTTTTCGCTTGATTACTAACCATTCTAACCATTTAGTCGATCATAAGTTAGTGTTTTAGCCCATTGATTTATAACCAATACAGCAAGCTACCGCATCTATAATACATTTACCTTTATTTTTTAAGATTTTGTGGAATTAGTAGCATAGATAAATAATCATACAATATATTTAGATGCCTATATTAGGGAATGACAACCCCAACTTCTTGGGATGGAGGAGACAAAGGGCTGGCATCAATTCTTGTAAGATGCAATTCTTCCCAAAATAAAAAGTCAAAATCTACTAGCCTAAAAAGAGAAAGAAGCTCAAAACTCATGGCAGACCAAATGCAGTGGGCAAATGCCCTATCAACCCGTCATTCTCTGGAAGCCGCTGTTACAGATGTGGTGGAACGAGCTGTTTCATCGTTAACAGCACCTGCGGATTTAGGACTGGTATTCATTTCGTCTGCTTTTACGAGTGAGTATTCCCGACTGTTACCCTTGTTAGCTGAAAAACTTTCTGTGCCTGTGCTAATTGGCTGTAGTGGTGGTGGTGTAATTGGGACGACAGTTAGCGGAGAAACCCAAGAATTAGAAGCCGAACCAGCTATTAGCTTGACTTTAGCACACCTTCCAGGAGTAAAGATTCAAGTTTTTCATATTGCTGCTGAAGAATTACCTGACTTAGACAGTTCGCCAGATGCTTGGCTTGATTTGATCGGTGTACCACCATCACCGACACCGCAGTTCATCTTGTTGTCTAGTTCTTTCGCCTCTGGAATCAACGATTTGTTGCAGGGGCTGGATTTTGCTTATCCAGGATCGACGATCATCGGGGGACAGGCTAGTGGTGGAGGTATGGGTGGTCGTGTTGCCCTTTTTTGTAACGATACTAACGGTGAGGAACAGCAAAACTTGTATCGTGAAGGCACTGTTGGTATAGCTTTGACAGGGAATATTGTTTTGGAAACGATTGTCGCCCAAGGGTGCCGACCAATTGGCAAGCCATTGCAAGTTACAAAAGCCGATCGCAATATTATTTTAGAGTTAGATGAGAAAGTGCCTTTAGTGGTATTGCGAGATTTAATTGCCAGTCTCAGCGAACAAGAACGGATTTTAGCACAGCATTCTCTGTTTGTTGGTGTGGCAATGGATGAATTTAAGCTGACTTTGCAACAAGGAGACTTTTTAATACGTGGTATTCTTGGGGTCGATCCAAATGCTGGGGCGATCGCAATTGGCGATCGCGTTCGTCCTGGTCAAAGGCTGCAATTCCACCTCCGCGATGCCCAAGCCTCTGCTGAAGACCTAGAATTACTCCTCCAAAGTTATCAACACCAACGAGAATCTGAACCCTCTGCCGTAGCTGCCTTAATGTTTTCTTGTCTGGGACGAGGTGAAGGACTGTATGGTAAACCCAACTTCGATTCTGAACTATTTCAGCGCTATCTCAACGATATTCCTGTAGGTGGTTTTTTCTGTGGCGGTGAAATCGGCCCTGTTGGTGGCAGAACCTTTTTACACGCCTACACCTCAGCATTTGGAATTTGTCGCCAAAATCAGTAATGAGTGCTGAGTGCTGAGTGCTGAGTGCTGAGTGCTGAGTGCTGAGTGCTGAGTGCTGAGTGCTGAGTGCTGAGTGCTGAGTGCTGAGTGCTGAGTGCTGAGTGCTGAGTGCTGAGTGCTGAGTGCTGAGTGCTGAGTGCTGAGTGCTGAGTGCTGAGTGCTGAGTGCTGAGTGCT
>NZ_JADEXF010000199.1 GCF_015207245.1 Nostoc cf. edaphicum LEGE 07299 | reverse complement strand
CATTTGAACGTCATAATCGCCAAAGTTGGCAATTGCTGTCAATTCCTACACGCGCACAAATTGAAGCACGGCACATCCTGAAATTGCAAGAACTGGTGCGAGAAGCTTTGACAGGTGAGCGTTTGGCTTCATTCTTGCCGATTGTTAGCGAACTAATTGAAGAATACGATGCTCAAGCGATCGCCGCCGCTGCATTACAAATCGCTTACGATCAAACTCGCCCCGCTTGGTTGAGTTCAGATGTAGAAATTCCCCAAGAAGAATCTTCTGCTCCCAAACCAAGACTCGGCAAACGTCGTGAATCTTCCAGCGATCGCCCCCGTTCTGCCTGGAAATCAGATAGCAGCAATGGTGAAGAAAGACATTCTTCTCCCAAGCCGAAACTACGGACAAGTGGACAGGATTCTTCTGCATCTCCTAGCAAAAAGATAGGTTCACCTACAGCTAGGGAATCAGCTTCTTAGTCTAAGGTTAATTAATTTTGGATTTTAGACTTCGGCGTGAGCGCTCAGTCGAACGCTTTTCCCTTTAATCCAAAATCCAAATCTAAAAATTAGCAAAGTTGAGAGTTGAGAGTTAAGAGTCAAGAGTTAAGATTTTGACTTTATACTCTTGACTTTTTGATACTCTTGACTTTTTGGCTTTTTTAGACAAATCAAAAATACTACAGCCAAGGACGACTAACTTGTTCTAATTCTCCAATTTCATCGTTGCTCAATCTCCAGCCCAAAGCACCAGCATTCTGCCGTACCTGTTCGGCTGTCTTCACCCCAGCAATGGGAATAACGTTCCCCTGAGCAATTAACCAGTTGAGAGCAACTTGGGCAGGAGTGCGATCGTATTTTTCCCCGAAGTTGCGTAGCAAAGATATAACTGGGGCAATTTTTTGCAGACCTTCTTTCTTAAATCGTGGGTCTATTTTCCTTGCACCAGTGGGGGTTTCGGCACTATCAATACTAATACTGTACTTCCCAGTGAGTAATCCCTGAGCCAAAGGACTATAAGCCAAGATAGTCACACCCAACTCACGGGCAGTTGCCAGAATCCCCTTGCTTTCAACTTGGCGACTGAGTAAAGAATAGCGTACTTGGTTCACAGCCAAAGGCACTCCACGGGTCGCCAATATTTGATGCGCGTCTCGCATTTGTTCTGCTGAGTAATTACTCACGCCGACTGCGGCAATTCTGCCCCGCTTCACTTCATCCGCTAGGGCATTCATCAAAGTTTCTTGACTTAAAAAGAAGGCAAAAGGCCAATGCACTTGATACAAGGCGATTCGCTCAAGTTGTAGCCGTTTGAGGCTAGCTGTTAAAGCATCCGAGACAGATTGGGCTGTAAATCGCCACGGTAGGGGGCCAAATTTGGTGGCTATTTGTACAGGTTGTTGTGTCTGTTGCAGAAATTGCCCCAAAAATTTCTCTGATAGTCCCATTCCGTAGACTTCGGCAGTATCAAAGAAAGTAATACCAGCTTCTAAGGCTGCTGTAAAGGCTTCTTGTAACTGTTCTGGGCCGTAGCGATCGCCATAATTCCAAAATAGTTTATCACCCCAAGCCCAAGTGCCTATGCACAAAGGTGTAACAGATGGGCCATTTTGCCCCAATGTGATGTTTTCCACGGTTGCAAAATTTAGTTTATTTACATTTCTTTACTTTTATAGTGTATCGTTACAGACAAGATTGGGTGCGATCGTCACCACTTAGCTGCAAATCTTGTTGTGTCGCAGCTACGCCCGTCATAGACATCGCGCCTTGCATAAAGATTTAAAAACTGAATCAAACGCACATAAACAAGATCCCCGACTTCTCGAAGAAGTCGGGGATCTGCGGGTCGCAATTCTCACAAATCAAATAGGATTGCTATGGTTGAGTATATTTACTTGTATTTAAGAATTAGATGATTTATCCTGCTTGGGTTTTTTGATCAATTCCATGTAGACATTAATCTCACTAATTTCTACATCATGCTCAACTCTGGTTACTTTCCATTTCTCCTTTTTTAGATAAACTTCCTCTCCTACTCTGGGAGTAAATTGGAGATCGTAGAATTTTTTTAGAAAATCTTTTTGATTTTCTTCCCATAATATTACTTTGGCTGGTTCTTTACTCATTGCCTATGCCTTTTTGGTTACTAAATAAAGGTAAGTAGTTTGATGACATACATACGGCAAGTTTATCTTACTAATTCAATGAAATAACGTAGTTAAAACCACAATTTCACATTGATATTTTTATGTGGTTTGTTTGCGTCCGATAAAGTTATTTTGGGTTTGCTATTACATATAGTGGAATTCTGAAGCGTTTTTTAAGTCCTCCATTGCACCTTGGTAATCTTTTAGGGCAGCACGAATGCTACTTCGTTTGTTATAAGCTTGAGAATTGTTAGGATTAATACGCAGTAATTGATTTAAATCTTCAAGTGCTTGTTGATAGTTTCCCAGATTGTAATGAACACTACCCCGGTTATAGTAAGCTTCGGTAAATGCAGGATTGATTTCCAAAACTTGGTTATAGTCGTTAAGTGCTTTCATATAGTCACTTAAGTTCTCATGCACAAGTCCACGGTAGTAGTATGTTAGAGTATCTTCACAATTAATTTGCACGGCTTGGGAATAATCTTCAAGCGCTTCTTGGTAATTCCCCAGGTAATAATGTGCAAGCCCCCGCCGACTGTAAGCTTCAGCAAAGTCGGGATAGATCCGTAAAGTGTAATTGTAATCCTCAATTGCTCTATGTAAGTCTTTTAAGCGATAAAAGGCAACTCCTCGGTAAAAATATGCTTCAGCAAGGTCAGGCTTAATTTTCAGTGCTTGGCTATAATTACCAATGGCTTCCTGCATCTCTCCCAGATTGCTACGGACAAAACCACGGTAGAAGTAAGCTAAGGCTTCATTGGGATTAAGGAATAGTATTTCGCTGTAATCCTCAATTGCTTTTAGATTATCTCCCAAACTGTAGTGAACATGACCCCTCTGGTAGTAAGCATCTATATATTGAGGGTTTAGGTTAATAGCTTGAGTAAAATCTTCAATCGCCCCTTTCTGAAATTCTCCCTCAGTCTTGGCTAGCCCTCTTTGGTAGTGTAACTGGGCATTATTGGGGTTAAGCTTTAGTGCTTGGGTAAAGTTCTCAATTGCTCCCAAAAAATCCTGATTTCGATGACATATCAGCCCTTTTTGAACGTAATTAGTAGCATTATTTGTCTTTCGTATATAATTCCGGTTCCCTTTAAATTGCTGCTCATATTTTTTCTGTTGCAAGTCATCTGGTTGACAGCCACGAATATATTCTTTGAGAATGCTATTACGGTTAGGGTGGCGTAATTTGCGGAGTGCTTTCGCCTCAATTTGACGAATCCGTTCGCGGGTGGCGTTAAAAATCTGACCAATTTCCTCAAGGGTTTTCATGCGTCCATCATCCAAGCCGTAACGCAGTTTTATAACATCACTTTCACGAGGACTAAGACTGTCGAGAACTTTTTCTAAATCTTCCCGCAACGTATTTTTATAAAGTTGTTCTTCTGGGGTTTCCTCATCGGATTCAATAAAATCGCCAAATCGAGAATCTTCTTCTTTCCCAATGGGCGTTTCTAGTGAAATGGGTAGCTGGGCAGATTTAGCAATAAACCGCAACTTCTCAATGGTCATTTCCATCCGAGTAGCGATTTCTTCTTCAGTGGGTTTGCGACCCATTTCTTGAGACAGTAACTTGGTAGTTTTTTTAATCCGAGAGATGGTTTCGTAAAGGTGAACTGGAAGCCGAATTGTGCGGGATTGATCTGCGATCGCCCTGGTAATTGCCTGACGAATCCACCATGTAGCATAAGTAGAAAACTTGTAACCTTTTTCGTAGTCAAACTTTTCTGCGGCGCGAATTAAACCAAGACTACCTTCCTGAACTAAGTCTTGAAAAGACAAACCACGATTCATGTATTTCTTGGAAATTGAAACCACAAGGCGCAGGTTAGATTGCACCATCTTATTTTTTGCTCTGCGACCAACATGCAGCCGATAAAGAAAGCCTGGTAATGGCAGTTGTACAGCTTTTGCCCATTCACTATAATTAGGGCTACGCTCCAACTGTTCTGAAAGCTTTTCCCGTACCCATTCTAATTCCAACAAATCGGCGATTTTCCGCGCCAATTCAATTTCTTCATCTGCCCGCAACAGCCGAATTCTACCAATTTTTTGCAAGTAAAGGCGAATTGAATCTTCGGTATAATGCTTTTTCTGAGTTTGCTTCCAATGATGGAAGTTCGTACTCCTAGCAGAGTAACCGTCTTCTTCATCTAGCGGAATTTCTAAAAATTCATCTTCGCCTTCATTGATGATCAGCAAGTCCTCTTCATCGTCTATTAGTTGTTTTTAAGGTCACTTCCTACTAAGTCTCAACTACGATGAAGTCCTGAGCATCTTAATCTGTCACATTTTGAAGCGATCGCTTTGGAAACCATAAAGAGGCAATCCCTAAGTAGACTGCGATCGCAACTTCCATTTTTCGTTCGCTGATTTGGAACGGGTAGGGTTTATCTTTATTTAAAGAGAGAGATTAAATCCTATAAACTATACGAAAAAGTAGCTATGGCAAGCGGTGAAGTATTTGATACTAAAACTAAATCCTTATCTGTGCCAAGGGTAAATCTGCTGACCATGTTCCGGCTGGGTTTATTTCAGATGGGGTTGAGTATGATGTCTATTCTGACTCTGGGGGTACTCAACAGAGTCATGATTCAAGAAATAGCAATTCCGGCGACGCTAGTATCAGTCGTTCTAGCACTGCCTTTATTTGTTGCTCCCTCCCGTATCTGGTTCGGCCAGATTTCCGATGCCAAGCCTTTATTGGGATACCACCGCACAGCTTATGTTTGGGTGGGCGCGGCAATATTTGCGATCGCAGCATTTTTAGCGGTACAAGTAATGTGGCAGATGAATCTTGCTGGAAATAGTACAGGTACTTGGGTATGGACAACCCAAACAATCGGTTGGACAGCACTTTTGGCTTTAGTTTTCGCTGTATACGGTCTAGGAATTTGTGCTAGTGGTACTGCCTTTGCTGCTTTGTTGGTGGATATATCTGAAGAAGATAACCGTTCTAAAGTAGTCGGTGTGGTTTGGTCGATGCTAATGGTGGGGATTATTGTTGGCGCGATTATCAGTGCCAGCTTGCTGAAACAGTTAACTCCAGAAGCAACTGTAGAAACCTTGCAGCCAGCCATCAACCGATTGTTTACTATCGTCCCAGCAATTGTATTTGGTTTAGCGATCGCAGCAACATTCGGCGTAGAAAAAAAGTACTCCCAATACTCAACCCGTTCCACACTGGCGAACCGGGAAGACAGCATTACTTTAGGCAATGCTTGGAAAATCTTGACAGCTAGCCCACAAACAGGTATATTTTTCACCTTTTTATTGGTGATGACCATCAGTTTGTTTATGCAAGACCCAATTTTGGAACCTTATGCGGGTCAAGTGTTTAAAATGCCCCTAGCGGAAAGTACCAAATTAAATATTTTTTATGGAACTGGTCTACTGATTGCCTACGGCGTTACGGGCTTTTTCATAGTGCCGCGTTTGGGTAAGCGCAGAACCGCACGTTTTGGCTGTATGTTGGTAGCATTCTGTGCAATATTGCTAGGTATCTCAGGATTCACAGCTAATGCAGCAGTTCTCAAATTAGGTTTGGTCTTGTTCGGTTTAGCCACAGGTTTCTTAACAACGGCAGCAATTAGCTTAATGTTGGATCTTACCGCAGCAGAAGCCGCAGGTACATTTATTGGGGCATGGGGATTAGCGCAGTCCCTCTCTAGAGGAATTGCGGTGGTAATCGGAGGTACAGTTTTGGATATTGGACGCAACCTACTACCTAGCCTAGAGTTAGCTTATGGACTGGTATTCGTTCTAGAAGCTGTAGGAATGGTGCTGTCGATTTGGTTTCTGAATCGGGTGAACATCACAGAATTTCAAACAAGTACCAAGCAAGCGATCGCTTCAGTTTTAGAAAGCGATTTAGACTAAACTGTATAGGGCATTGGGCATTGAGCATTGGGCATGGGGCATGGGACAAATGACAAATGACAAATGACTAATAACCATGAATGATTTTTGGACAACAATTCTTGATTTTGCCCAAACTACCACTGTCAGAGTGGGCAAGCAGCTAATGCAAGATTTTGGGCAAGTACAGGCTTCCCAAAAAGCTGATGGTAGTTTGGTGACGCAAGCAGATAAATGGGCAGATCAGGAAATTCGGGATGCGATCGCTTCTAGTTTCCTTGGCTATGGCATTTTGAGCGAAGAGAGCGATCAGTCATTTCCCGGTACGGAGTGGTGCTGGGTAATTGACCCTCTGGACGGTACAACCAACTTCACACGCGGCATTCCCATCTGGACAATATCTCTGGGTTTACTGTATCGAGGTACACCCATCTTTGGTTATATTTACGCACCAACATTGAATCAAGCTTTTCATGGTTTCTGGGCAGGTTCATCTGGTTTAGCAACACCAACAGGAGCATTTCTCAACCACCACCCCATCCACACTAGTATAGAT
>NZ_JADEXF010000198.1 GCF_015207245.1 Nostoc cf. edaphicum LEGE 07299 | reverse complement strand
TTACCATTGTGAGGACTGGAGTTGATAATCTTTGATGGGAACTTCCACCGAAATTGGTATCAGCTGCACAGCACAGGCTTTTAATTCTGGTTGCAGCGAATCGGGGCAAGATTCTGGATGGGTTAGGGCGTTGGCTTCGGCATTGTCTGCCCAGAGTGAACCCCAGTGCATGGGGACAAAAACTGTACCAGGTGCGATCGCTTTTGTAACTTTAGCAGGAAACTTCGCTTTACCCCGACGCGATCGCACTTCTATATACTGGTTATCTACAATATTTAACTTAGCAGCATCACGGGGATGAATTTCGATAAACGGTTCGGGATGCATTTTGCAAATTTTTTCAATTCGACCGGTACGCGTCTGGGTATGCCAGTGTCCGTAAAGCCGTCCATTCGTTAGCACAAACGGATAATCTGGGTTTGGTGGTTCTGCCAATCCTTTGGAGTAATATGCCCCAAATCGAGCGCGTCCGTCAGAGGTGTGGAAGCGCAAGTTAGTGTATAATCGTTTCCCAGAGCGATTGGCAGATGCTTCTCCCCCTGCTTCCCCTGCTCCTCTGCTCCCCCTGCTCTCTTCTGGGTGAGGCCATTGAGTCGGACCTTCTGATTGTAATTGCGCATGACTAAGACCTGTCATATCGCAGGGGCGATTTTTAGTTAGTTTGACAAACTCAGCATAAACTTCCGCAGAGTTAGCAAAGGTAAATTCTCTCTTAAAACCTAATCTACGTCCAACTTCGGCAAAAATCTCCCAATCGGCTTTAGCTTCTCTTGGCGGTTGGCGAAATGCTTGACATAAAGTTACCACGCGTTCGGAATTTGTCATCACACCAGTTTTTTCACCCCACTGGGCTGCTGGTAGCAAAACATGAGCGTAGGCAGAGGTTTCTGTGGGATAATAAGCGTCTTGATAAATAGTGAAAGGCGATCGCAATAATGCCTTCTTCGTGCGCTCCAAATCTGGCATACTTACAGCTGGGTTGGTAGCTGCAATCCACAATAACTCTACAGCGCTATTTTCCAAGCCAGTAATCATATCCCAAGCAGTCAAACCGGGATTGGGCGAAATCTGCCCTGGCTTGAGTCCCCACAACTCCTCAACTTCGGCTCGGTGCTGAGGATTTTTCACCACCCGATAACCCGGTAATAAATGCGCCAAACCTCCGGCTTCCCGTCCTCCCATTGCGTTTGGTTGACCAGTGAGGGAAAAAGGGCCAGCCCCAGGTTTACCAATCTGTCCAGTCATCAGGTGCAGGTTAATGATCGTTCTAACCTTAGCCGTCCCCTCTGAGGATTGATTTACACCCATTGACCACAAAGACAATACTCGCTCTGATTCACCCCAATAGCGAGCTGCTGTTTCTAAATCTTCAATGCTGATTCCACATTGACGAGCTACCACTTCCGGCGGATAGTGGCGAATCACTTCAGCATAAGCCGGAAAATTGCTGGTGCAGTCGTCCATAAATATGGTATCGATGTAGTTCCAGCGCATCAACAAGTGGGCGATGCCGTTTAACAAGTCGATATCTGTACCGGGACGAATGGCTAAATGCAAATCAGCAACTTCTGCGGTTGGTGTGCGACGGGGATCGACCACAATCATTTTGACTTTGCGGTTCTTTTTGTGATATTTTGCCAGCCGATTAAAAACGATGGGGTGACATTCGGCTGTATTAGTGCCAATTAAAAATGCACAGTCAGTTAACTCCAAGTCTTCGTAACAGCAGGGCGGGCCATCTGCGCCAAAGCTTTGAATGTAGCCAGACACCGCACTAGACATACATAAGCGAGAGTTGGCATCAAAATTATTACTACCCAGACAGCCTTTCATTAGTTTCTGGGCTATGTAATAATCCTCAGTTTGAAACTGGCCGGAACCATACATACATAAGGCTTCTGGCCCTTGGGTAAAGCGGATAGTTTGAATGCGCTGCGTGATGATATTAAAAGCTTCATCCCAACTAACGCGGCGAAACTCTTGATCTAAGGAGTCTCGCACCATTGGATAATGTAATCTATTTTTATCTAAAGATTCTGCGATCGTTGCGCCTTTGACGCAAACCATTCCTTGACTAGATGGATGGGCTTTATCACCCCGCACCCGCCAAATTGGATTTCCTTGGCTATCTCGATTAGTTGCTTTGTTATGTTGGGCTGGAGGTGAAACTTCTAAACCGCAGCCAACACCACAGTAAGGACAAAGGGTTTTGGTAAATTCACTCATGGCTGTTGTACTATTTTGTTATTTTGATTTTGCAACCTCAGATGTAGCGCCAGGTTGAGAAGCGTAACTTAGTACTTTGTTAAACTAGTGCAAGAGGGTTTGTAGTAAGCACTTTAACGTGAGTTCGACGAGTGCTATTTTGACCTCTCCCCCAGCCCCTCTCCTACGTTCGCGCAGCGTCTCGTTGGCGCAGCCTCTCGTAGAGAAGAGAGGAGAGGGGAGCAAAAACCCTATTTTATCGTTACTCCTCCCTCTCCTTACGGAGACGCTACGCGAACGCTTTTTAGGAGAGGGAGGCTGGGAGGGAGAGGTCTGTCGAACTCACGTCACTTTAGTGCTTAGAAAAAAAGGACTAAAGTCCTTACTACGAACTATGAGAATTTATTTGTATTACTGCCTACTCTCTATTTTCAAGACAGGTCTATTCTTCAGTTAAGAAAATAGAGTTTTTAGTTGCTGTTTCTGGTAATTCACCTTCATAGGCGGCAGCAAAGGAACCTTTTGGTTCTTTCAGGAAGAAGGCGCACATGAAAGCACAGACTAGTGCAGCTATACCCATTGTGGTAAATAGTGTTGGAGCGTCGGTTAAGCTAAAAATTGTTAGGTAAACTACGCCGCCAAAATTACCGTAAGCCCCCACATTTCCAGCAATTTGTCCAGTGGCTTCTTTCTTAATTAGGGGGACGATACTGTAAGTTGCACCGCAGCCAGCTTGGGCAAAGTAGGCGGCAAACATTGTAACTGCGATCGCTAGCGGAATTGGCCAGTTACCATTAATAAAATGTGCAATCAAATAACTAACACCGATGCCAGCACTGATAATTGTCATTGTCCATTTACGGGAGCTAAATTTATCAGAAATTAAGCCACCACTAGGACGAGAAACCAAATTTAAGAATGGATAGGTAGCAGCAATCATCGCAGCTACAACATGCTCTAAAGCAAAAGTTTTTTCAAAGAATGCTGGGAGCATGGAAACAACTGCTAGTTCGCTGCCAAAGTTAGTTATGTAAGTGAATTCGAGTAAGGCTACTTGACCAAATTGAAAGCGTTCAGATGGAGCGTAAGTTTTTTTACCAGTTAGAAGTTCTCGGTTTACCTGCCAAGCTTGGTAACTTTGGTAAGCAAACAATCCTGCTAATAGCAACCAAGCCAGATACATTTGGCTCAAAGTTAGGAAGTGAATGTTCTTTTGTTCCAAGCGCCAAGCTAATAAACCTAGAGCGAAAATCAAACCAAAATTCGAGACAATCAGCGCCCAGAAGCTTTTAACGCTCGTGACTTCTAAAGAACCATTCTTCTTGGGTTTCTTGTAGACTTTGCCAGTGGGTGTGTCTTGGACGCTGTTGTAATAAATTACGCCGTAGATAGCTGTAATGATCCCTGTAAGTGCGATCGCAAACCGCCAGTTAGAAGCACCACCAGCGAAAAAGCTAGTAGCAACTGCAAGTATCGGTAAAGCAAACTCTGCACCAAAAGCCCCAAAGTTACCCCAACCGCCATAAATGCCTTGAGCAATTCCCATCTCCTTCGGGTGGAACCATTCGGCTACCATGCGGATACCCACAACGAATCCAGATCCGACAATTCCCATCAGCAAACGGCTGATAACTAGTTGATTAAAATCTTGCGCTAGCGCCGTCGCCAAACAAGGAATAACCGCAAACATCAGCAGGATTGAGTAGGTGATTCTGGGGCCAAAACGATCCAGAAGCATCCCAATAATTAGCCGTGCGGGTATTGTGAGAGCAAGGTTACAGATACCCAAAGTTTTGATTTGCTCAGGCGCTAAACTTAGCTCTTTGCCAATGGTTGTAGCGAAGGGAGCAAAGTTAAACCAACATACAAAGGTGAGAAAGAAAGCAAACCAAGTCTGATGTAAAATGCGGTAGCGATCGCTAAATGAAAATAAGTTTTTAAGCATTCCAATCTTTCTAATTGAATAAAATACGGTGAAGAGGTAGGGAAAGATGAGCCTTTGAACTCGAAGGTTGAGCCTTTTATCTCGGAGGTTGAGCCTTTGAACTCGAAGGTTGAGCCTTTTATCTCGGAGGTTGAGCCTTTGAACTCGAAGGTTGAGCCTTTTATCTCGAAGGTTGAGCCTTTTATCTCGGAGGTTGAGCCTTTTATCTCGGAGGTTGAGCCTTTTATCTCGAAGGTTGAGCCTTTTAACTCGGAAGTTGAGCCTTTTAACTCGAAGGTTGAACCTTTTATCTCGGAAGTTGAGCCTTTGAACTCGAAGGTTGAGCCTTTTAACTCGGAAGTTGCACCTTTAAGGTTGAAGTATGAGTTTTGCCCAATGCCGAATACCCCCAATAAGTACTAGCAGTTACTAACTAGTAAGGCTTCTTGCTTGAGTTTCGCCCCGAAGTTTTTGATTAATAAATCTTGCAATATTGGCTGTAAGTCTTCGCAGGGTATGCCTTTGATAACACAAGTTCCTAAATGGGCATCTTTGCCAACTTTGCCACCCATATAGATGTCAACACCTTCCAAGGTTTTGCCATTTTTGCGAGTTTTAGTTCCCATCAAGCCGATGTCTGCAACTTGGGGCTGGCCGCATGAGTTGGGGCAACCTGTCCAGTGAATTCGGACTGGGTTGGTGAAGGTTAACTCTTCTTCTAAGACTTTAATCATTGCCAGGGCGCGGTTTTTGGTTTCGATGAGGGCAAAGTTGCAAAATTGTGCGCCTGTGCAAGATACTAGCGATCGCGTCAGCAAACCTGGATCGATAGAAAATCTTTCCAGCAAAGGCTCTGTTAAAAATGTTGCTAAACGCGATTCAGCAATGTTGGGTATAACAATATTTTGCTCAACCGTGAAACGGATTTCGCCAGTACCGTAAACTTCTGCCAGACGAGCGATTTCAAACATATCTTCGGCATACAACCGACCAACAGGAATGTTCAAGCCTGCGTAATTTAATCCTGCTTGTTTTTGTTTATATACCCCGATGTGGTCGCGTTTTTCCCAGTCGATTTCGTCTTTAGGTGCTGCGGGTAATAATGATTTACCCAAACGAGTTTCTACTTCTGCTCGAAACTTATCTAAACCCCATTCATCGATTAGCCACATCAAGCGCGATTTTTGCCGATTAGCACGCGGGCCATGATCACGAAAGACTTCCAAAACTGCTCTACATACAGCGACTACATCTTCTGGAGTCACCCAAGCATTCAAAGGAATCGCCGCCTCACAACGTTTAGCTGAAAAAAAGCCACCCACAAGGACGTTGAAGCCAAAAATTTGGGACTGGGAAAATTCTTGCCCTATTCCCTGTTCCCTGTCCCCAGTCCCCTCCTTAAATGCTGGCACAAAAGCTAAATCGTTAATTTCAGCATGAACCGAATTGTCTCGTCCACCTGCGATCGCAATATTAAACTTCCGTGGTAAGTTGCTAAATTCTGGGTTTCCTTTCCCTTTATTGGTGAGCATATCTTGAATTTGCTGTACTAACTCTCGCGTGTCGTACAACTCATCTGCATCTAACCCCGCCACGGGATCGCCTGTGATATTGCGAATGTTATCCATCCCTGACTGAACGCTGGTTAAACCAACTGCGTGAAATCTATTAAAGATATCTGGTAAATCTTCAATCCTAATCCCCCGTAATTGAATATTCTGTCTCGTTGTAATATCAGCGCAACCATCATCACCGTAACGCTGCACTACTTGAGCCAAAACACGCATCTGGCTGCTGGTAAGAATACCGTTAGGCATCCGCAACCGCATCATAAACTTGCCTGGGGTAACTGGGCGAAAAAACACGCCTACCCATTTGAGTCGATGATCGCGATCTGTTTCGTTCATCGCCTCCCAACCCAAGGCGGCAAATTTCTCTATCTCACTCTTGATGGCGAGTCCATCTTTTTCTGCTTTTAATTTCTCGAACTTATTAAGGCTAGTGGTAGTTGCTGTGTCTGTCATAAGGCTGACTCTCGTTGCAAATTACTGATATGATCGGGAACTGTGGTCGTAATTTCCCAATACCAATCAAGCCGTAGTTACATCAGGTGCTGTATCTACGAGGGTTAGGGAATAAAAACTTAATATTTAACTACGGCTGATTATTTTTACTCAAGAACATTCCTACGCGAAACTCCAAATCCGTGGTTAGCTAAGGAAAATTTGTGGCTATTTACATCTTGGGAATTTGTCAAGCAGGTTTAGATAATGTTCATGTAACAATTTCGATACTCATAACTTAAGATGATATTTTTGTTAAAATCGTATAAATTGTTACGTTTTTTAGGAAAATCTACAAAAAACGCATGAATACTATGCATTTTTTACATTAAAGTCACTATTGAACGATGTAGAAC
>NZ_JADEXF010000197.1 GCF_015207245.1 Nostoc cf. edaphicum LEGE 07299 | reverse complement strand
GTTGTGAATCTCACTTATTTACTCGGAACTCGGAACTGTTTCGCCCAATGCCCAATGCCCAATGCCCAATGCCCAATGCCCAATGCCCATTAAAAGAATAAATTTATCGCCAGAATGATGCTTATTGGTACCACTAGCATCTAAGCTAGTACGGGTGAACTATATCCAGCATGGAATGTCTGACTTAATTCTGTTTTGGCATCGGCGCGATTTACGCATTTCTGATAATACGGGACTGGCTGCGGCAAAACGGCAAAGTCCGAAGGTAGTGGGCGTGTTTTGCCTCGATCCGAATCTTCTGGAACGGGATGATGTTGCTCCTGTGAAAATAACTTATATGATTGGCTGTTTGCAGAAACTCCAAGAGCGATATGCTCAAGTTGGTAGCCAGTTGTTAATCCTCCACGCCGAGCCTGTACAAGCGATACCAGCTTTAGCCGAAGCAATAAATGCCAAAGCTGTTTTTTGGAATTGGGATGTAGAACCTTATTCACAAGAACGCGATCGCACTATTATAAATGCCCTCAAAGAAAAAGGTATTGAGTTTCTTAACCAAAACTGGGATCAAATCCTCAACTCTCCAGAGGAGTTACGCACGGGTAGTAACAGTCCTTACACGGTTTACACACCCTTCTGGAAAAATTGGATTGCCAAACCGAAGGCTCAACCAGTAGAAACATTGCAAAATGTTGAGGGTTTAACCGAAGCCGAACAGGAAATTGCCAAACTCGCGGGAGCGATCGCACTACCTTCAGCAAAAGATTTAGGATTTATTTGGGATGAACAATTAATTATTTCACCAGGAGAAGCGGCGGCACAAGAACGATTAGAAGAATTTACTAATAAAGCGATTACTGAATATCAAGAACAGCGAAATTTCCCCGCAGTGGACGGTACATCACAACTGAGTGCAGCTTTAAAATTTGGTGTAATTGGCATTCGCACCATTTGGCAAGTCACGGTAGAAGCACTGGAAAACAGCCGCAGTGAGGAAACAGCAGTTAATATCCGCACATGGCAACAGGAATTAGCTTGGCGGGAGTTTTATCAACACGCAATGTATAACTTCCCGGAATTAGCTGATGGTGCTTTCCGCGACACCTTTAAGAACTTTCCTTGGGAAACTAACGAAGAACATTTCCAAGCTTGGTGTGAGGGGAGAACAGGCTACCCCATTGTGGATGCAGCAATGCGCCAGATGAATGAAAGTGGCTGGATGCACAACCGTTGTCGAATGATTGTTGCCAGTTTCCTTACTAAAGACTTGCTAATTAATCCCCAATTGGGAGAAAAATACTTTATGCAGCACCTAATTGATGGTGATTTGTCTGCTAATAATGGCGGTTGGCAATGGAGTGCTTCTAGCGGCATGGATCCCAAACCTGTGCGGATTTTCAACCCAGCCAGTCAAACACAAAAATTCGATCCAGAAGGGGAATATATTCGGCAATGGGTGTCAGAATTGCGGTCTGTAGATACAGAATATTTAGTTACTGGGAAAATTCCACCTTTAGAACGTCATGCTGTTGGCTATCCTGACCCTATTGTGGATCATAAAATACAGCAACAGCAGTTTAAACAGCGTTATCAACAGCAGAAAATTCTTAGTATTGGTGAGTAAAATTGCGAATTTTTTAATGTTAGTTTAGAGTTGATATTGTATCATAGGCGTTGCTGAATTCAGGTATAAAAATGATTTTGCGTGATTTCAAAACCCTTGTAGAGACGTTGCAATGTAACGTCTCTACACCAAGATTTGTACATCTAATCAGCAAGGCCCTTTTTCTTCGTTACAGTCGAGCAATTATCTTGGCATTCTCTGGTAGCTTGGCATCTCTTTGTCCAGCAGTACGCGCCCTAGCTGTGAACAAACCAATGGGAGTACTTAATAAATCTACAAGGGTGGCTTGCTTCGCCAACGCCTTTTTAATATCTCTTGGTACTTCTTTCAATAACCAACGTGCCAAACGATAACCGTATTCTTTGGGTGTCATCTCTCGCATTAAATCTACACCGTGCAGTTCATGCAGATAGCGATTTGAGCGTCCATAACGCCGCCATTGACTTTGCAGTTCTTGAAGTGTAGCGCGGTGGCGGTGCTGAACGATCGCATTTGGGGCAAATTCCAAACGCCCGATGTTTTCCCCCAAAATTCGCCAACAAATATCAGCATCGCCACCAGTGGTAAGATAGGGGCGAAATAAACCCACTTTTTCAAAGGCAATGTGCCGAATCGCCAAATTAGCCGTTTGACCATAGGGACGAAAGGAATGGTTCAGGGTATGCTTTTGCGATAAAGTTTCTTGACGGTCTGCGTGTTGTTCTAGCAGAGTTGTGCCTCGTAGTGCCAAAATTTCACCAGCAACGATTACTACTTCTGGGTTGACAAAAGGCTGAATTAGTGTGTCTAACCATTGCGGTTGTGGGCGACAATCTGCATCGGTAAAAACCATAATTTCACCCGTAGCGGCGCGAATCCCAGTATTACGAGCAGCGTAAGAGCTTTGAATTTGGTTCTCGCCCAAGGGACGAATTATAATTGGGCAATTTTCGGCAGATGTTTTCAGGATGGCGAGAGTGCGATCGCTACTGTTGTTGTCCACCAACAAGTATTCTACCCGGTCTTTTGGGTAAGTTTGAGACAACAGACAATTGATTAACTCTGGTAAATCCGTCTCACCGTTATAAATAGGAACAACCACCGACACCATTGGTAAAAAGCTGGTGGTGGTGGTTGCATCAACTGGCTGATGATTCATAAATCTGAGATTTTGGAGATGGGATTACTAGCTAGTATTCCCAAATCAAAATCTTGGAACGGTAATATCAAGCAATTTCCATAACTCCAAAAATCTGGATTTGGGAATATATGAATACTTGGTAACAAATTACTCACTTAAAATTTCAAGTCACCAGCGCGGCTCATGGGTCGAGTCGGTTGATTTGCTGGCGGCTGGGCAAAGTTGTTATTTGATAGAATTGCGATCGCCCGAGCATATTGGGGATCGCTCTTAGTTCCGATTAGATTGGGATTAGAAGCCAATTGACGTTCTTGTGCTTCTGTCAAGTCTAGCTTGATATCTGGGGCAATCCCTTTATGATTAATATCTGTTCCCGCTGGGGTGTAGTAATGGGCTATGGTGACAGCCAAGCCGGAACCATCTGCGAGTTCATGAACTGACTGCACTAGTGCTTTGCCAAAAGTTTGACCACCTATGACTACTGCCCGCTTATTATCCTTGAGTGCCCCTGTGAGGATTTCGCTAGCACTAGCTGAATTACCATCTACTAAGACCGCCAAAGGACGATTTGTCAAAGCAGTGCGATTAGCTTTAGTTTCCTCAGTGCTGCCCACACGGTCTACTGTCTTGACAATTCCGCCGTCATTATACCACATCCGAGCAATTTCAATGCTCGCCTGCAACAAACCGCCAGGATTCCCCCGCAAATCCAAGACATAAGAATCAACTTTCTTAGTGTTCAAATCGCGGATGGCTCGTTGCATTTGTTCTGCGGCGTGGGCGCTAAATTCTCGCAAACGGATATAGCCAACGCGGCGATTCCCTTCTTGCTTGAGAGTATAGCGTACCGTTGGGACTTCAATACTTGCCCTTGTCAGCTTCAAATCAAAGGCATTTTGGCCTGTACGTCCCAATCGTAGCTTAATGGGAGTACCCGCTTTGCCACGGATGAGCTTAGAAGCATCATCCACTTTCATTTTGAGAGTGGGTTTGCCGTCAATTGCCAAAATTTGATCGCCTGCTTTGATCCCAGCTCTCAGTGCCGGAGAATTCTCTATGGCTTCGACAACGGTGAGGCGCTGAGTTTTTTCGTTCACTTCCATCCGAATGCCGATACCAGAGACTTCCCCAGATGTTTGGCTAGTCAGAGCTTCAAATTGTTGGGGATCCATGAACCGAGTGTAAGGATCTCCCAATTTTTGTAAAGCTTCGCGGATGGCAGTGTATGCTTCTTCCTTAGAAGAGTAGTCTTTGCTCAACAGGCTTTGCCTGGTTGCTTGCCAATCTTGTTGATTAAATTTACCATCAACATATTCATGATTTACCAGTTGCCAAACTTGGTCAACTATCACTTTTGGGCTGTCTTGTAGGGCTAGAGCAGCACGGACACCACGAGTCCAAGCGGGGCCGAACACGGACATGGTAGCAGTTGTGGCGATCGCTCCACCAATCAAGGCTACTTGGAGCGGTGAGTAACTTTTCGCAGATTGGTTCATGTATACTTAGCTGGAATAATTGTGTTGTTGACAGTTTAGCAATCAGGCTTTCCAGAAAATTTTAAGTTTTTATACCCCAGAATCAACAATCTTCCTTCATCATTTTTATCCTTAAATGATGCCAAAAATGCCGCATTAGTTATTAACAATGATTTCTCAGTTTGTTAGTCTTCTCCGGAAGGCTATACTGAGCATATGACACTTTAATTAGCGTCATCTTTGCATTCTAGATTACTTTTATAAGATAGCACTTTGCTCACTGAATTGCAGTACTGTTAGACAGTAATAAAATCAGTTTTTCTTACTTAAGTCATGAAACGCAAATTTACCATCAAATCATTAATTTCTATTAAAAAAAAATCTGTTAATCTGTGGCAATTGTTACAAAAACTTAGTGGTGGATTGTATGTTGTCCTGGGTGTTTGGCTGATTTTCACTACTATAACCTTACTTTTTGCTTCTTCGCAGCCAATAGATGCTTTCTTTGTGTTAGGTGGCAGTATTCGTCGAGAAACTTATGTTGCTCAACTAGCAAAACAATATCCACAAACCCCAATTTTAATTTCTCATGGTTCCCCAGATCCCTGTATAAGGTTAATTTTTGAGGCGGAATTAGCAGAGTTACAAAACGTTTGGTTAGAAAACTGCGCGAATTCTACCTTTGAAAATTTTTATTATGGTATTCCAATTCTGCGCCGTTGGGGAGTGCATAAAGTCATGTTGATTACCTCAGCCAGTCATTTACCCAGAGCTAAATGGATGGCACAGGTTCTTTTGGGCGCTCATGGTATTTGGGTAGAGCCAGAAATTGTTCAAGAATTGGGTATTCCTGGTAATCGGGAATCTTGGACTAAAACTGGATTAGATGTAACGCGCAGCTTATTTTGGGCGATTTTAAGTCAAATTATTCAACCACAATGCTCAAATGTGACAAAGCTTACTGATGTAGATATGCAAGCTTGGGAGCATCAAGGTTTTCATTGCGAACACCAAGGGGGGTTGAGGAGATAACTTACTCGTAATGCGTCCACATACGAATTATCTTGACTACTTGCTCGGATTCGATGACCTCATATACCAACCGATGCTGTATATTTATCCTACGAGAATAAGCACCGGATAAGTCACCAACCAGCTTTTCATAAGGTGGAGGATTTTGAAAAGGATTTTCTTTAAGGACTGCCAGTAATTCCTCGGCCTTTTCCTTTAAGTTACTAGAAGCTAATTTCTTCGCGTCTTTTTGCGCTTGTTTGGTGTAAATCAACCTCCAACTCGTTCCTTCGGGATTTGCAAGTGGCTCCTCAGAAGCTTGCTGACTCACCAATCCAACTCCCCATCACATTCTTGGATCGGGGTTGCTAGTCCTTCTTTTATAGATTCTCGCATTCCAGGGAGAGATAATAAGTAAAGAGTCTCTTGAATTGCAGACCAATCTTTTTCTGCAAGCAGAATCGCATTACCGCGATCGCCTCGAATGATCACAGGTTTACCCTGCTCTGCTACTTGGTCGATGATCTCTTGCAAATTATTTTGAGCGTCGTTGACGGGAAGCGAAGACATCATAACTTTTTTTTAACTCACAATAACTTTAATTTAGTATAAAAGTTGAGAAACTTACCACATTATCAACGAAGAAGAAATCGCTTTTGCTGATTGCACCCAAGGGATAAATCAATGCAAAAGTTCCCAATCTTGCAGCATGAAAATAGCATCTCTATACAAAGAGAAATCCGCCTGATTAGCTTCAATTCCCTCTCCGATTCCTTGTAGAAGGGTAATTGTCAATTCTCCTCCCAAATGTTCACGGAACTCGGTAAGCCCCCTAAATATACAATGCGGATGATCTAGTTGATCTAACTGCTCTGTCAGTGCTGATACGTACAAGGTAAAACCTAATTTCTTAAGTGTAGTTAGAACCCTTTGCCACTCTGATTGCAACAGTTGCCCTGTTAAATATGAATAGGTTGTATCTAAAGCAATGCCGATCGCAACAGCTTCACCGTGACGTAGGCTGTAATTAGTTAAATGCTCCAGTTTGTGAGCAGCCCAGTGTCCAAAGTCTAAAGGACGCGATGAACCCATTTCAAAGGGATCGCCGCTACCAGCAATATGCTCTAAATGCAACTGAGAACAACGATAGATTAACCTTTCCATTATGTCCATGTCTCGATTAGTCAATTTATCGGCATTAGTCATAATGAAATCGAAGAAATCTGCATCTTTAATCAGCGCTACTTTCACAGCTTCTGCAATGCCCGATCGCCAATCTCGATCGTCGAGGCTAGTAAGAAAATCAAAGTCATTCAAGACAGCATAAGGTGGCATGAAT
>NZ_JADEXF010000196.1 GCF_015207245.1 Nostoc cf. edaphicum LEGE 07299 | reverse complement strand
CAGGCCTATCAGCGTCCATTTTTCGCCATTTATTGGGAAATTTATATGGATCATAAGGAGGCACAATTTTATTTTTTAAAGTATCGTATTCTACACTACTAAACTCAACATTTCTATTAGATTGCTTCAACTGCTCCAGCTTTTCATTCAAAATATCTATTGCGTGTTTATGTGCTTCTGGATATTGCTCTCCTGGTAACATCCGATGAAATATCTCGAAATCTCTTTGCGAAAGTGCGCGAATTATATGATCCTTTACCCCACCATTCCCCTCAAAACCTTCCCATTGCCTGAGTTTTAGAGCATAAGATGAAGGTTCTAACTTTTCAGAGTAGGGAATTAATGTGGTAAATCTTTTAGCACCACGTTTTAATTTGCCTTCAAGATGTAAAGTTATAGGAGGTAAATCTCCTATAGCTTCACTTGCACTAATAGCTCTTTCTAAACCCTGATGAGAAAGTGGCGGTGATATATATGAAGAGAAATTATTGGCATTTAACAAATCTAACTGTATAGATACTTTATTCTGCTTTTTACCAGAAAGATGTTTTAATGCCACCTGTCTTGACCCTTCATAACCTCTAGGAAGTTCTATCCAGTGAGTTGGATTTGGAAAACTAACTTGTGTTTTGAGTTCATTTGCGTATGCAATCATAAACATCCTTTCACGCATCTGAGGTACACCATAATACACTGCATTTAGGAGAGTATACCCACAGGTGTAGCCACTTTCGGTAAGAGCTTCACACATCTCTTCAGCAATGTTATGCCCTCCATAATTCAGAGCGTCTGGCACATTTTCCATCAGGAGAGCCAAGGGACGTAAGGATTTAACATAGTGTAGATATCTTAAATACAAATTGGCTCTGGGATCTTGCCGGAAGGCTTCGGGATGATCTGCTACTTCTCTCAATTTTGATCTTCCCACCCTTGCAAAAGCTTGACAAGGTGGGCCACCAATAATTACATCAATGGCATTTGATACCTCGTCACCTAAGAGCAATTCACTAACTAATTGATCTGGTTCAATAATAGTAATATCCCGATTAGTAGTATGTACTTTCCAAATTTCTTCCGATATATTTTTGTAGAAGTTCACCGCATGAGATTCAGCCGCTATAGGATCGCATTCTACGGCTCCTACAATCTCAAAGCCAGCACTGTGAAACCCAAGAGAGAGACCGCCACACCCAGCAAAAATATCTAAAACTCTCGGTTTTCCTCCTAGTTGCAGTCGTTTAATTTTTTGTTTTATCGGGTCTCTAAACACACAATATCCTCGTTGCTATTAGCACTAATGTCCTATATACAGAGCTATGAATTTAATAATATAGCTAATATAATTAGTAAACAAAAGCCCTACAATTTTACAATACTATTACTATAGCGATCCGGAATCATTGGTAAGAAAACGTACTTATTTCTACGTTTGGGGGTGGAAGTTTTACTCAAAACCTCTCTGCACCTTTACAAAACTTCACCAATCCCCTTGCAGTCAACGTTTTTAACTTGATCCAAAGCCTGTGCAAGTTGCACACAGTCGTCCATAACTCCCGCATACAGGGTGCTGTGCTTTATACAAATAACGAAATTCCAGAGGGCGATCGCGACTAGCCAAACTAAAATTATGTTTTGGCGACTAAAATTCGGACAACCATATAAACGAAACCCGCCATCGCGGGTTTTAATTTTTTAGAATTATCCACAAAAAGCGATCCGCTAAGAGAATTCCCAGCTAGTCTGCTTCTGGAAAGTAGATAACCTTGGGGAATTCAAGCAAAAATAATCTCCTACAACTCTTCTTTTGATATTTTTCTCTCAGTCAACACAAAGAAATAACTAAAAGCCTCCAGATGAGTTTCGTTTTTCTCCGAAGATAGCAAAAGTTCTTTATGGAACAAGAAAAATTGACTCATCATATTGTTAATTTTTGTAAAATTGATGTCTTCAAGACTAGAAACCTGATATCTAGATAGCTAAACTAACAAACAGTGCATCTGTACTGTTAATTATTAAAAGTAGATGTGGCGCTATAGCGTGAATGATCCCAGTACAACTTATCCTCAAAAACTTCCTCAGTTACCGTGATGCAACTTTAGATTTTGGTGGTTTGCATACGGCTTGTATTTGTGGTTCCAATGGTGCGGGTAAATCCTCCCTTTTAGAAGCAATCACTTGGGCAATTTGGGGTGAAAGCCGTGCCACTGTTGAAGATGATGTCATCTATTCTGGTGCAAAAGAAGTTCGGGTTGATTTTACTTTCCAAAGTAACCAGCAAAAATATCGGGTGATTCGTACCCGAATTCGGGGAGGTACTAGCGTTCTTGAATTTCAAATAGAAATACCATCTGGGTTTCGCTCCCTCACCGGCAAAGGGGTAAGAGCAACACAGGATTTGATTTTAGAACACATCAAGCTTGATTACGATACATTTATTAATTCTGCCTACTTACGTCAAGGTCGTGCAGATGAATTCATGCTCAAGCGTCCCACAGAACGCAAAGAAATTTTAGCGGAGTTGTTGAAACTCAATCAGTACGATGATTTGGAAGAACGGGCAAAGGAATCTTCTCGTCAGTTCAAAGCCCAGGCAGTAGAGTTAGAGCGTTCTTTGGAGTCGATAAAAATTCAGCTGCAACAACGCGAAATCACCCAAGCGCAAAGAGTGGAGTTAGAAGCCGAACTCAACCAACTGCAACAGGTGCAAGCCTTTGATAATATTCAATTGCAAAGTTTGCAAGTTGTCCAGCACCAGCGCCAAAATTGGGAACAACAACTTAATTTTATAAAGCAGCAATACCAAAATCTTACCCAAGATTGCGATCGCCTCCAACAAGAACAATCAGCAATTGGCTCTCAGCTATCAGATTTAGAAAAAATATTACACCAAGAAGCTGAGATTAAAGCTGGATACGCCCAATATCAAAGTCTACAATCTCAAGAAGAAGCCTTTGCTGTCAAATTTGAAGAATACACCCGCGCCCAACAGAATCGCCAACAAAAGCAACAACAGCTTACCAAACAAATTCACGAAATTGAACGGCAACTGCAACAAGCCCAAGCGCAGCTAGAAGCTTTACAGCAGCAAGAGCGAGATATTCAACAAACTCTCACTAAATCAGGTGAAGTCGAAGTTGCTTTGTCACAGCTAACCGCAGCCCGTCACCATGTTGCTCGTTTAGATCAACTGCAAATGCAAGTTACTCCGTTGTTGCAACAACGAGCAACTTTACAAAGCCAACTCGATCGCACTCATGCTGGTTTAGTAGCGCGACTCGAACAACTGCAAAGTACTGAGAACCAATTGCAACGCCAGCACAGTCGCCAACCGCAACTGCAACAAGCGGTGATGGATGTGGCAATTCAGATTGAGGAACTGGAGAAAAAGCGAGTTTATCTGCAACGAGTCCAAGAAAAAGGGCAAGAAAGGCGTCACTTTATCGAACGTCTGCAAGCTCATCAACGGGATTATGAAAAACTGCTGGGAGAATTAGAGCAGAAATTGCTTATGCTGCAAAATCCTGAAGCACTTTGTCCATTATGTGAACGTCCTTTAGACGAACATCACTGGAGTCGGGTGGTAGAAAAAACCCAAAGTGAGTTAGAGGATACTCAAGGGCAGTTTTGGGTAGTGCGAGAACAAATGGCTGTGTCTGACCGAGAAATTCAGGTATTGAGGCAGGAATATCGCGATATATCCCAACAATTGGCAGGTTATGATGGTTTACGCGAACAACGGGGACAGTTGGCAGCCCAGTTAGAAGCGACAACTGATGTGCAACAACAGTTACAACAAATTGCTGCTGAAAAACAGCATTTAGAGCGATCGCTCCAAGCTGGTGATTACGCTCCTGATAAACAAGCTGAACTCCGGCAACTAGACCAATATCTGCAACAAGTGAATTATAATGAGCAAGATCATGCCCTTGCCCGGAGTGAAGTTGAGCGGTGGCGATGGGCAGAAATTAAACAAGGGCAGATTAAAGATGCAACTAAGCGACAAGCGCAACTATTAGCCAGAAAACCAGAATTACAATCCCAAATTGACCAATTACAAGCCAGAATCCAACAGGATCAGATTGATTCTGAATGTGCTAAACAAATCGCGGCTCTTGAGCGTCACATTACTGAAATTGGCTACAGTTCCGAGCAGCACAACAATCTGCGTATGGCTGCAAAGAAAGCTCAATCTTGGCATTTGCGGTATCAACAACTGTTATCAGCCCAGCAGCAGTATCCCCAACTCCAGACGAGGTTGCAAGAGTTAGAAGAGTCTAGAAGCGCCAGAGTTACGGAGCGGCAAAAACTCGGCAGCCAAATCGAAAGCATTATTCAGCAACTACAAGCAACAGCTAACCCATCTGCCCAAATTCAAGCTTTAGAGCAGCAGTTAGCAATCCGCAGACGGCAACTCGATGAGCAAATTACAAAGTTGGGGCGTTTAGAACAGCTGGCGCATCAACTCGAAACGCTGCAAATTCAGTATGACCAACAGCAGCAGCAATTACAATCTTGCAAGCAGGAATATCGGGTTTATCAGGAATTAGCGCAAGCTTTTGGTAAAAATGGTATCCAAGCACTGATGATTGAGAATGTGTTACCGCAACTGGAAGCCGAGACAAATCAACTACTTTCGCGGCTGAGTGGTAATCAATTTCATGTACAATTTATTACTCAAAAAGCTGGGCGCAGTGCTAAATCAACCAAGAAAAATGCCAAGCTAATAGATACCTTAGATATTTTAATCGCCGATTCTAGAGGAACACGAGCTTATGAAACTTACTCTGGTGGGGAAGCCTTTAGAATTAACTTTGCCATCCGTTTAGCTTTGGCGAAATTATTAGCGCAACGGGCGGGGGCGGCGTTGCAATTGTTGATTGTGGATGAAGGTTTTGGTACACAAGATGCTGAAGGATGCGATCGCTTGATTGCCGCGATTAATGCGATCGCTTCCGATTTTGCCTGCATCCTCACCGTTACCCACATGCCCCACCTCAAAGAAGCCTTCCAAGCCAGGATTGAAGTCAATAAAACTCAGGAAGGTTCACAGTTGAGCTTGTCAATTTAATTGTATTTTACCCGTGCATCCAGACCTAATGAGCGGAGCTTTTTGGTTAGCGTTTCTGCTTGGGCGCGATCGCTAAATGCTCCAGCATTCACATAATCCCCTAAATTGGATTCCTCTGCGACAGCGCTGGGTATATATTGTTGCACTTTACTCAGAGTATCATTACTAGAAATTGGAATTATTACTCTGTAAGGATTATTAGCAACTAATGTATTGCCATTGGTAACAGGTACTACATAGTCATTGGCAGGAGGTAATGCATAGCGGTTAGTGTCAGCTAATACATAATCATTATTTTGAGTATAATTGCCCCCAGTTGAACCATTTAACCCCAATGCTTCCCAAGTTTGCCAATCTACATTTCCAGTAGAATTAATTCGAGAATATTGCTGGAAGGCAACCACAGATTGTCTGGTGTAATCGTTGAAAAGTCCATCAGGATTAGCATTAGAGAAACCCAACTGCGCCAAACGCTCTTGAACTACTCTGACATTTTCTCCGCGATCGCCTACAGTTAGATAATTTCTACTTGGTTGTTGAATACCACCTGTAGAGACTCTACGCACTGAGTCCAAAACTTGGGCATTAGCAATGCCATCAACAGGTAGTCCATTATTTCGCTGGAATGCAATTACAGCTTCTCTAGTCATCGGGCCAACATTCCCAGTGGCATCAGCATTTAAATAACCTAGCTGCCGCAAACGCACTTGCAGTTCTCTCACTTGTTGACTGGAAAGACTCGATCTTCCTGAAGTCGGAGAGGAACCCATTAGTGCGTTCCAAGTTTGTCGATTCACAATCCCGTTAGCAGTTATGCGATAACTTCGCTGGAATGCAATTACAGCATCTTTAGTAATTGGTCCAAAATTCCCAGTGGGATTAGTATTAAAGTAGCCTAACTGCCGTAGACGCTGTTGTAATCTTGTGACGGCTGCACCAGTTTTGCCTTGAGAAAGAGTAGGATATTGACCAACTGCTGATCGCGATGCTCCACTGATATTTCTATTAGAACTTCTACTTTGACACGCTCGTTGCAAGGCTCGTTGAGTACTAGCACCCACAACTCCATCAGCCGATATTCTATTAGCTTGCTGGAATTTGATTACAGCATTTTGAGTCAAGCTAGCAAACTTACCTGTCACTGGGCCGTTAAAATAGCCTAACTTCTTTAAACATCTCTGGTTTCTGCTAACTTCAGGGCCATTACTTCCTATTTTCTGAAGTGCTAAAGCTTCTCCAGCAATACTCAGAAGCCCCGTAATCAGAGCCATAGACAAAAGACGCATTGCAGCACCAGTCGATAACTTTTTCCAATTTAAAAATTTAAAATTAACTACGATAGGAACAACCTTGATGCTTTCGGATGCCTCGTAGACTGAGGCAAGCTTGATTAAATGGCTAGCTACCCCTGTTTTCACTTGCTTTTTTCGAGTTAATGGCTATAAAAAAGTATACTACTTACTATGTGTAATAATTACTTTTCGTATGATTCTTTACAAGTAAGTGTCCTGGTGAGCAGAGAGTGGGGAGATGAGGGAGATAGG
>NZ_JADEXF010000195.1 GCF_015207245.1 Nostoc cf. edaphicum LEGE 07299 | reverse complement strand
AGAATTTGCTGCCACTGGCATTACTGGTGGTTCTGCCGTAATTACAGGACGGTTTACCGCCCAACAAGCTAATGACTTAGGCGTGCAGTTACGCGGTGGTGCATTACCCGTACCAGTAGAAATTGCAGAAATCCGTACTGTTGGAGCAACCTTGGGTAAAGACAGCATCACTAGCAGTATCTACGCTGGTATCGGTGGTCTGACTTTAGTATTAATATTTATGGTGGTGTACTATAGACTACCAGGATTGATTGCCGATGTAGCATTATTAATCTACGCTCTGTTGACCTGGGCTAGCTTTGCTTTATTGGGTGTCACCCTCACCCTACCTGGAATTGCTGGTTTCATCCTCAGTATTGGGATGGCGGTAGATGCGAATGTGCTAATTTTTGAGCGGACGCGGGAAGAATTGCAAGCAGGCAAATCCCTTTATCGTTCTGTAGAATCTGGTTTTTACCGCGCCTTTTCCAGTATTTTAGATGGCAACGTGACTACAGTCATTGCCTGTGCTGCACTATTCTGGCTCGGAGCTGGTTTGGTAAAAGGCTTCGCCCTAACTTTAGCTTTAGGTGTAATGGTGAGTATGTTTACGGCAGTTACCTGTAGTCGCACTTTAATGTTTTTAGCAATTACAATTCCCGCACTCAAAAAACCAGAACTTTTCTCTCCGAACCTGCCAACATCAAATAAGGCAGAGGTGGCTTAATGAAACTGAGTATTAACAAATCGCGATCGCTTTGGTGGGCTATTTCTAGTGCCTTCATCCTCGCTGGTATCATTTCAATGGTGATTTCGTGGCAAAACCCGACCATCAAAGCACCCCTACGTCCCAGTTTAGATTTTGTCGGTGGTACACGATTACAGTTTGAACGAGATTGTACCAAACCAGCTAATTGCGAGCAACCAATTGATATCAATGTCGTCCGAGAAGTAGCCAAAGAACAGGGACTGGGCGACAGCAGCATCCAAATTGTCACCGACAGAGACACAGGTGGACAAAATGGTATATCAATTCGCACAAAAAACTTGGATCGCGAACAGCGTACTAATTTACAAAATGCCTTAAGTGAAAAAGTCGGTACTTTTGACCAGCAAAAAAATCAATTTGACACCGTTGGCCCTACTCTGGGAGCAGAACTGTTTAGGTCTGGGGTAATAGCTTTAATAGTTTCCTTTGCAGGCATCATAATCTACTTGAGCTTCCGGTTTCAATTTGATTACGCAGTGTTTGCGATCGTTGCGCTATTACATGATGTCTTAATCACGGCAGGGATTTTTTCAATTTTGGGTTTAGTACTGGGTACTGAAGTAGATAGCCTGTTCATCGTTGCTTTACTGACAATTACAGGTTTTTCAGTCAACGATACGGTGGTGATTTACGATCGCATTCGGGAAACCCTGAAAATTAATCCCGATCGAGCGATCGCTGACATTGTGGATGATGCTGTAAACCAAACCCTAGCAAGGTCTATCAACACGACTTTTACCACGATGCTATCATTGTTCGCTATCTTGCTGTTTGGTGGCGAGACACTGAAAAACTTTGCCTTAGCTTTAATTATTGGCTTTATAGCTGGGGCTTATTCAAGTATTTTCATTGCCAGTACTCTTCTAACTTTGTGGCGAGAGCGCAACGGTCAAACAAGTGTGGTAGTCACTGATGAATCGATTGATACATCTGCTGGTAATTAGTCATTGAGTATTGGGCATTGGGCATGAGTCTTTAGCAAATGACAAATGACAAAGGACAAATGACAAATGACAACTGACCCATCCTTTACTCAACAAGTAGAAAGATTACATAAGTTGACAATATATGGTAGGTGGCTGTTTGTGGGCTGTTTATGGCTCACCATTGCGCCTGCTTCCTTATGGGGTCTACGTGCAGAAATTTATCTGTGGCAGCAATATTTTACCTGGGTGGCGGTGCGATATGGGCTTTTCTACAATCCACTGTCTACCTTTGGTTTAGCCTTTTGTATCGGGATGACAGCTGCTGTTTTAGTTTGGCAAAGTCGGAATATCTTACTCGGACTACCACAGGAAGAAAAAGAACGTTTAGAAAAACAAGTTTTTCGAATACGTCAACAGGGACCGACTCATCCTCTATGGAAGTGGATTTGTCATTAAATCTTCAAATCGTTGCATATAGATATACGTATTCAGCAATTTCTAGCAAAATATGACTTAGAAATAGCAAATATACTGCAAAAGTGGTGCCATACATGAACGATCATCAGATTCAATTTAGCGATCGCAAGTCTGAAATTGACCTTTACCAACTCCAAGAACTGTTAAACGTTTCCGCTTTCTGGGCAAAGGGACGCAGTATTGAAGACTTAGGTATAGCCATTGCCAATAGTGAGCCAGTGATTTCCGTCTGGAATAGCGATCGACTCATTGGCTTTGCAAGAGCAACATCTGATGGCATCTATCGCGCCACAATTTGGGATGTTGTAATTCATCCAGAGTATCAACATAGTGGGTTGGGAAGCAATTTAGTAGAAACTGTTTTGAGACATCCCCGTATGAAGTGGGTTGAGCGAGTTTACCTGATGACTACTCACCAGCAGGGTTTCTACGAAAAGATTGGTTTTCAAACCAACAGCACCACTACGATGGTGTTACACAATCAAGCTAACCATGCTTTCGTTTCTGCTACAGAAGTTCAGCTGCAAGAATCACCGCAGCAGTTCCGAGCAATGAGTGCTGAGTGCTGAGTATAAGAACTGTTGTAGTAAGTTGTAGTAGTAGGATAGTCAAGAAGCAAGATTTCGTCTCTACTACTCAGCACTCAGCACTCAGCACTCAGCACTACTCACTAGGGGGATAGAGATTTGTAGTCTGGTAAGCTGTTGAAGTGGTTCCTTCACAGTAGTCGAGGGCAAGATTTCTAACTTTCCTCCCATAACTTCCACCAAAGTTTGATTGATTAATAGTCTCATTCCTGAGGAAAGAGCAGCCTTCTTTTGTTCAATCTGGGTCAACCGATCTTCAAATTTAAGCAAATCAATTGGTTCGCTCGATGGTACAGCATGGGTTGGTAAATCTAGCCAAATGTTTACAAAATTATTTGTAGGTAGAGTGCTAGTGGAAATACAAATGCTGCCTTCCTCCATTTGAGTAATGGCAGTGTCTATTAAACTTATCAATACTTGGCGGAGCCAGAGGTAATCTGTCAAAACATAAATTTCTGAGTCGGTGGGTAATAATTTTAAGGGAAAATTGCGATTTGCCGCCAGCATATAAGTTAAGTCATGAACCTCCTCTAAAATTTGGGCTAAGGATCTGGGCTGAATATCTAATTTATTGGTGCCGTGTTCAGTTCTAGCAACGTTGAGAATTTCATCCATTAGCTTTAGCAACTTCAACGTTCGCTCGTGAGCTTGGGCAATAAATTCTCGCTCTTCAGCTGGATTTTCACACAAATCTGACAAAATTAATTGATGTAAGCCAATCAAACCATTAAAAGGCGATCGCAATTCATGGGTAGTCCGTGCCAAAAAACCAGCTTTAAACTGGCTCATTTCCCTTGCCATTTGGTATGCCAGCTGCGTTTGCTGTAGCTGTTGTGATATTAGTGACATATCCTGTTGAACTAATGGCGCTACTGGGGATGAGCTAGATGAAACATTTGACGATCGCCCAAATAACTGACGGAAAACCATACCTAGTGCTATTCCTGCTCCTAGATATATCCAGTTGCTCCAATTCATATCTGGCAATTATTAATTTGCTAATTAAGTACAACAGCGCAAACTAAAGTTTCAGATTTCTCTGTTGTTAAAACCACGAAAACAACATTATAGCTACCTATACTTGGTTATCACTCGAAATCTCTAACTCGATCGCACCTTGTCGCAAAATCTGCCAATTTATCCCTGTCCATTTAGCAACGGTGGAAGGTATACCTATCCCCTGCATTTCACCCTGGTATTCTATCGTTGCTAAAGTCAGAACCTGGGAAAACTGAGTCTCAATTTCTGTCATTGTTTGCAAAGGCGGCTGACCAGAAAAATTGGCGCTAGTGGTTGCAAGAGGGCCTGTTTGCGCCAAAATAGTTTGAGCGATCGCACTGTTTGGTACTCGAATCCCAATTGTTGTCGGATCGATGGGATTCATAACTTTTGGTAAGCGTTCACTCGCTGGCAAAACTAATGTCAGCCCTCCTGGCCAATATTTATCTGCTAATTCTCGCCAAACTTTATATTCATTCTCACTACCTTTGACATACGGCCACAAATCTTCAGCACTAGCCGCCATCAAAATTAAAGGTTTGTCTTGACTGCGTTGCTTCGCTGCAAAAATTAATGCTGCTTCTTTTGGTTTTACTGCAAGTGCCGGAACAGTATCCGTAGGAAAGCTCACCAAAAGACCAGCACGTGCGCCAGCTATTAGATTCGTTAGAGAAACTTGGGTCATGTTTACAAAGTTAGGAGTTAGAAGTTAGGAGTAAGGAATTTTATAACTCATAACTCATCACTCCTAACTTTTGTAGGCCAAGGCAAAACGTTCAATTCCAGCTAAATCAGCGTGAATTTGAATTTTACAATAGCTACCTTGATTTTGTAAAAGTTCTCGCACTGCATCCGCTTGTCCTGTCATCATCTCAATCAGCCACACGCCACCCGATTGCAAATAACTGGGGGAGATTTCGATCAAATGACGAATGTAATCTAAGCCATCAGTCCCGCCATCCAAAGCCAGATGTGGTTCGTGGTTAATGACTTCTGGTTGCAAAGTAGGTAAGGTACTGGTGGGAATGTAAGGAGGGTTGGACACCATACCACTGAACTGACCTTTTAAGAATGTCAGTGGCTCCCACCAAAAACCTTGATAAAATTGAATCCGGTCAGCAAGACCCAAATTATCAGCGTTGGTTCGTGCGATCGCCAGAGCTTCTAAACTGTAATCAACTGCATGAATTGTTGCTTTTGGCAAGACATCTGCTAATCCCAGTGCGATCGCACCACTCCCAGTACCTAAATCTGCCCAGTGTCCTGAAGCATTGCTAGCAGATGCTTCAGCCAAATCGATTAAACACTCTGTCTCTGGTCTAGGAATCAAAACCGCACTCGACACCGCAATTTTAAACTGACGCCAAGTTGTAGCTCCCGCAATATACTGCACTGGTAAGCGGTCATTTAATCGCCTCTGCCACAACTGCTCTAACTCTTCTAGCGGCAATTGCAGTTGAATTTGCGGCCAGTTTTTAAAAGACTCCAAACGTAGTGCCAAACGGTCTAATCCAGCAACTTCGAGGAGCAACCAATCTACCTCCATTGGTGGCACATCAGTGGCGATCGCTGCTTTGAGAGCTGCATTCCGCCACTGCCAAAGTTGTAAACCAGAGACTATCAAATGTTTCTCCCCCATACCTCAACCTTGGAGCGTATGTCCGTTATTTTTTCGGAGCGGGGGCAGCAGCTGGCTTGGCCGCTGGTGATTGATTTGGCGCAAGCGAGCGAATAAAATTGATCGACTCCCGTGATGGATACAGAACAATTTTATTGATACTAGGATCGGTGCTGCTATTGAGAGCTTCCATAACACCGTACAAATCTACCACCTGAATTTCAGTATTGGCTCCTTCCTTTGGCACGGCTTTTTTGAATTCTTCTAACAGAGCCACTGCTTGTTCTTTCTCAAAAAAGAAAGGGATGTATCGTTCATTACCTTTAGCAAGGGGAATAGTCAGATAGCTATTATCTTTCTTAAATTTAGGTACAAATAAGGGAATACCATTGAATTGCTCTCCCTTTTTACCATTTTGATTGAGCATACTTGTTGCCGAGGCTACTTGCTGTTGCGTCGGCACTAAAGTATAAATCACAGAATCTGATTTCTTTTTGCTTTCTTGGACTATTTTATAGTAGTCTGCCAAGGACAAAGGTCTAACCTGTAGAGTGCTTGCCAACTGGGGATTTTCTTTTTTGAGGCGATTGTCAAGGAATTTTTGAGCATCTTGCTTGCTAATAAAAAATCCCACTTGTGATACAGGCTTGGATGCGTTGTTTGCGTTGTTTCTCGAAAGAACTACGAATTCGCCTTTAGGATTGGTGAGCGTGAACACAGGCACTTCTTGGAGCTTTTTCACTACCTGATCTTGTGGCAGAGCGATCGCCTCTAGATTGCCCATTCCTGGTAGATTGCCTATTCCTGAAAGCCCCGTTAAAAATACACTGCCAGCTATACCCAATGTTGCGCCTAAGCGAATAAATGATTTCATGACTGCTCCTCGCATCAATAGTCCAATTAAATTAACAAATGGTTGGATTTGCACAGCACCAACTAGCTTTAGTTATATAGCAATCTATTTCAATTGTGAAAAATTCATTGTGCGCGTTGAGATTGAGTGTTAGGCATCAACGGTCAAAATCCAATGTTCCCTAACTATTTAGAGTTGCTGTAGTATCGTTTTCACAAATTGGCTGTGCTAACGTCGTGTTTTTCTAGGTTTTGCTTCGCTATTGACCGCGAAATGCCGTAGATGCTTATTATATGTCTTCTCAAACAGCAAAAAGCCTCTCCATCTCTCCAACCTTGGAGATGATAAATGCCATTTTATCGGCTTTTTCTAATATTAGTTGACGCTATTAGTTAATCAATTGTTCCATCTGCGA
>NZ_JADEXF010000194.1 GCF_015207245.1 Nostoc cf. edaphicum LEGE 07299 | reverse complement strand
CTGTGTTCTCTGTGACTCTGCGGTTTAAAAGTAATTTATCTAACCACAGAGACGCAGAGAACACAGAGGTAAGAGATGAAAAAGAAATTTTCTGAACAAAATTTTTATCCACCTTGAAAGGGCTAGTTCTAATAAATAGCAATGCGATTTGATTTGCAAAAATCGCAATAACAAGATCCCCGATTTCTTAGAGAAGTCGGGGATCTTTTTGTTCACGAATGATTTGTCTCTAACTCTGTCCCCTGCTCCCCTGCTCCCCTGCCTCCTTCAAATTGAATAAGACACTGGAAAGGACTTTGCATCCTTTGGCTTCACATACACTCGCTGTAGGGGTTCTAACTCTAAGTCATTAAAGCGATCGCGTGTTAAATGCGCCATCACTACTTGCCCGTCATCGAAAGTTAATTCCACCTGAATTTCCCAACCCAAATGTATCAACCGACTCACTGTCGCAGCCGTAGTCGTACCGTTAGCAACCTTTTCAAAAATCACATCTTGCGGGCGCAAAAATACTTCTGGGTGTGGTGCATCAAAGCCACTACTTTGAAAAATCTTCGAGGTACTGGGTAACACATTCACCGGGCCGATGAAACTCATTACAAATGCGGTAGCGGGATTATCGTAAATTTGTGCTGGTGTGCCCACCTGTTCCACACGTCCTTTATTCATGACTACAACCTCATCGGAAACTTCCATTGCTTCTTCTTGGTCGTGGGTAACGAAAACTGTGGTAACATGAACCTCATCATGGAGGCGGCGTAACCATGCCCGTAAATCTTTGCGAACTTTAGCATCAAGCGCGCCAAAGGGTTCATCTAGTAATAAAACTTCCGGTTCTACTGCCAAAGCCCTGGCTAAAGCTACCCGTTGTCTTTGACCACCAGAAAGTTGTGATGGATAGCGATCGCCTAATCCACTCAATTGCACCAATTCGAGTAACTGTTCTACCCGCCCCTTAATCTTCTTTGGCTGTGCTTTACGAATTTCTAAGCCAAAGGCAATATTTTGCTTGACAGTCAGATGCTTGAATAGGGCATAGTGCTGAAACACAAACCCAATATTTCGCTGTTGCACACTTTGGTATGTAGCGTCCTTACCGGTAAGCAGGATTTTACCGCTATCTGGCATTTCTAAACCTGAGATTAACCGTAGTAGCGTAGATTTACCCGATCCCGATGGCCCGAGCAATGCAACTAGCGAACCACTCTTAATTTCTAGGCTGACCTGATCAACTGCCTTGAAACTTCCGAATTGTTTGGAGACATTCTCAACTACTATACCCACTGCTACTATAACCTCTGCAACTAAATCTACAGATCCTTGGTAGGATTACTGTGTCCTACATATACCATATCTCGTTATTTCATGGATGAACAAGATTTAGCTACTGCAACTGCCACAATCGAGGAAGCTACAGTCAGCACCACTGCAATCTAGGGAACTACAATCAGCAGCCCAATGCCCCATACCCAATACTTTTCGGGTTTTAGGGGAAAGGGGAAAGGGAAAAGGTTTGAATTTATCTTTACCCCTTACCCTTTAACCTTTCCCCAGACCAAAAAACAGATTGTTGGGTTTATCCGAAAAGTATTGGCCCCATACCCAATGCCCCAGGTTCAATTCGTATCGAAACATTAAGGAATATTGCATTTCAGCAGAAACCTGGAGGTAAACCGCCAAATCACTAGAAAGACCGTGGTAGTATGCTCTCGGTAAATGTGAAGATTGGGAGAAAGACCTTTGACACTACGGGTTGCTGTTATTGGGTCAGGCCCTGCTGGTTCATCTGCCGCTGAAACACTGGCAGCCTCTGGGATTGAAACCTACCTGTTTGAGCGGAAGTTAGACAATGCAAAGCCTTGTGGGGGCGCAATTCCCCTATGTATGGTGAGTGAATTTGACCTACCGCCAGAGATTATTGATCGCCGGGTACGGAAGATGAAAATGATTTCGCCTTCCAATCGCGAGGTTGATATCAATCTGATAAATGAAGATGAATATATAGGAATGTGCCGCCGGGAAGTGCTGGATGGCTTTTTGCGCGATCGCGCCGCAAAACTAGGCGCAAATTTAATTAATGCCACCGTTCATAAACTCGATATACCAGGAAACAATACCGATCCCTATACGATTCATTACATTGACCACACAGATGGGATATCACAAGGTATTGCCAAAACTCTGAAAGTGGATCTAATTATTGGGGCCGATGGGGCTAATTCCCGCGTTGCTAAGGAAATGGACGCTGGGGATTACAATTATGCGATCGCCTTCCAAGAGCGAATTCGCTTACCCGAAGACAAAATGGCCTACTATAACGACCTCGCCGAAATGTATGTCGGTGATGACGTTTCTACTGACTTCTACGCTTGGGTTTTCCCCAAATATGACCACGTAGCTGTCGGTACTGGGACAATGCACATCAATAAAGCCAGCATCAAACAGTTACAAGCTGGTATCCGCGCCCGTGCATCCGAGAAGCTAGCAGGCGGTAAAATCATCAAAGTCGAAGCCCATCCAATTCCTGAACATCCCCGTCCCCGTCGTGTCGTTGGTCGCATTGCTTTGGTGGGAGATGCTGCTGGTTACGTTACCAAGTCCTCTGGTGAAGGTATTTATTTTGCGGCTAAATCTGGGCGGATGTGTGCCGAAACCATTGTAGAAGCATCTAACAGTGGTAGCCGTATTCCTACAGAAGGCGACCTCAAGGTTTACCTGAAGCGTTGGGATAAGAGATACGGACTCACCTACAAGGTGCTGGATATTCTGCAAAGCGTGTTCTATCGTTCCGACGCTACCCGCGAAGCATTTGTGGAAATGTGCGATGACCTCGATGTACAACGGCTAACATTTGATAGCTATCTGTATAAGACGGTTGTCCCAGCTAATCCCATCACCCAACTGAAAATTACTGCCAAAACCATTGGTAGTCTAATTCGGGGTAATGCCCTTGCACCTTAATTGAGTGCGGAATATTGGGACTTCCAACAAATAAATTACCCAATACGGTTACAGTAGACCTCTTGTAAAAGTCCCTAACACCCCACCCCTTGGTAAGCTACGGTGTACACACATCTTGGTAATGAAGCCCAAAACCTGGATTTACCCCCCTTTATAAGGGAGATTTAGGGGTATCTAAAAGGATTTGATACATCACTAAGAACTTTCAAGTAAAATCTTGGCTTCTAGAGGATGGCGAGTACCTTTCTCATGGCCATAAGTAGTTCTACTACCATAAAATTCTCTTAGTTGCTGTTTATAACTATCTAGATCAGTCATAACCAAATGTCAAATTTTCTACACTTTATAGTAGCTCTTGTTGTGATATTGAGTTGCTCGCTGCTGAATCCAAGCCTGACAGCACAAGCCGCAACTGGTGCGATGTCTACGACGGGCTACGCAGTTTACGAACAACGGCTAATCCACAGTCCAGATGGTATCGGTAAATACTACATGGGGCGCGAAATAGCCCAAGTTATGGGATACACCGGCGCTGGCTGGTTAGAACGTCCAAGTCGAGAGAGAGAAGAACAGCCAAGTAAGGTAGTCAGCCTCCTGAATCTGAAACCTAATGATGTGGTGGCGGATATTGGCGCTGGTACAGGTTACTTAAGCTTTCGGATCGCACCTTTATTAACAACAGGTAAGGTGTTAGCTGTAGATGTTCAACCAGAAATGTTGGAAATCATTGAGTTATTCAAAAAAGAGAAAAATATCACCAATGTTGAGTCTGTTTTGGCAACCCTTAGCGACCCCAACTTACCATCTGAAAGTATCGATTTGGCGTTGATGGTAGATGCTTATCATGAACTTGAGTATCCCCAAGAAGTGATGCAAGGAATTGTGAAAGCACTTAAACCAGGTGGAAGGGTGGTGCTGGTTGAGTATCGGGGTGAAAATCCCTTTATTATGATTAAACGTCTGCATAAAATGACTCAAAAGCAAGTCCGTAAAGAAATGCAAGCTGTTGGTTTGGTTTGGCGGGAAACTAAAAACCTATTACCTCAACAGCATTTAATGATATTTGAAAAACCTGATTCTAGCGATTTATTAACAAAATGAGGCTTGGGTAGTATTTCCGTAGAAAAATATGTACCAAGCCATAATAAAGTAAGACTCCTTGCCAGAGCAGAAAATCATGGTTAACTTATCACTCAAGCAGCGAATTCCTCATTTAGAAAATGGCGATCGCCTGACTCGCTACGAATTTGAACGACGCTATCAAGCAATGCCCCGTCATCAAAAGGCAGAGTTAATTGAAGGAGTTGTATACTTGGCATCCCCATTACGCTTTGAAAGTCATGCTGAACCACATGGTCATCTAATAGGTTGGTTGTGGACTTACCAAATTGCCACTCCTGGTGTGAGATTGGGAATTGAGCCAACAGTCCGCTTAGATCGAGACAATGAACCGCAACCAGATGGAGTATTATTAATCACACCAACATCTCAAGGACAATCTCGTTTGAGTAATGATGATTATATCGAAGGTGCGCCAGAACTCGTAATAGAGATAGCAGCTAGCAGTGTTGCTATTGATTTACATGACAAGAAAAAAGTTTATGGGCGGAATGGAGTAAAAGAATATATTGTTTGGCAAATATTTGAAAACAAATTAGATTGGTTTAGCCTGCAACAAGGAGAATATGTCTCTTTAGAAGTGGACGCAGATAGAATTATCAAAAGTCAAGTATTTCCTGGTTTGTGGTTATCAATGCCCGATTTACTTGCTGGCAATATGCAGCAAGTATTGGCTGTGTTGCAGTTGGGATTAAATTCGCCAGAACATCAAATATTCGTGCAGCAGTTGTCTAGTTAGAATTCAGAAGTCAGAATGGGCTATGCCTTGCTGCACTAACAAGAGTCAGGATAGTTAAAGAATCAGAGAAATATTTGATGACTATTTTGGCATCAGTCTATTTTTTGGGGAATGAGACTGGCGCTTTTGGTTACACTATCCCAAACAATCCAGTTAAGAGAATTATCTAAATCATCGGGGCTGTTTGAAACTTTAAAATATAGCTTTTCTTCACGTTTTCTTTCAATGGCAAAGTCGGCATTTTGAGCATAAGCGACTATAAAACCTTTGTCTCGCAAACAATACATCGCCCAGGCTTTCAATGATTGCTTGTATGGTTCGTGTGGAATTGGCGGTTTTGTGATTGTATCTTCAATTACTTTAAAGATTTGCGTGATATTTGCAGCCATAGTAGATACTTTTGTTATTACCCCTAAGTTAACTAGCTTCTGGATCGCAACGAATTTCAATCATAAAGCCATCTGGATCGTAAAAATACACTCCTCTACCAGTAGGACGAGTGACTGGGCCATGTGCGATCGCTATTTTATTTTCCCCGATCACTGTCACCGCGCGATCGAATAACTGCGGATCGATGTCAAAGGCTAGATGGTAGGCTCTGGTAAAGGTCTTTTCTGGGTCTGGATTTGGTGGTGATAATTCTGGTTCCCCAAATAAATCGAGAATTGTACCATCCGGGGTGATGAAGTTGGCTACTTTCCCAGATGCGACAAGTTCCACCAGGGTTGCGGGTACTTCCTCGCCTGTGAGTTCATGCAAACCCAAGATTGTGCCATAAAAGTAGCGCGAGGCTTGCATATCCTTGACATTGAGGGCAATGTGATGCACTTTACGCAGGTTTCCTGGCGCAAGGACACTGTTCACGGATTGGGTGCTAGATAGCATAATCAAATAAATCTCAATACTTAGATAGAAGTTGAACTTTTTTTTAAAGTTTACTATTTCTAATAAAAATCTATCATGGCTTTTGATTATTCTTTAGACTTTAAAATTATTGATTTTCGCCAACATCCTGAACTTTATCGTGTTGGGAAGGGTGAGCAGGGTGTACTTTTGGTTGAACCATACAAATCAGAAATCCTTCCTTACTGGCGATTCAAAACTCCTGAAATTGCTAGAGAGTCGAGTGAAAAAATCTATGAGATGTTTCTTGATTATTTAGATAAAGATGATTTTGTCGGCGCAGATATGGCACGAAAGTTTATCCAAATGGGTTATACTCGCTCTCGCCGTTATGCTAATCATAAAAGCGGCAGGAAGTATAAACAAAATTCCGAAGATTCAGGTTCCAAAAAAGAGATTCTTCCCTACGAAGTAGATCCAGTTAAAGCGGAATCGGCAGCAATATTTAAAGCGAAGTGGGTAGAAGCAAAGACAAATGAGAAATATCAAGAGCTTTTAGCCAAACATAAGCAGATGTATGAGCTAGAGTAAAGCACTATTAACTTTCAATTGAACGGCTTTCGGAGAGTGTATTACGTGAATGAACCTCTGAGCTTCGTCGATGAACCTTTTAGCTTTGTGAATGAATCTTGGGGACTAATTGCAGAATGTTGTTACTTACATTGTGGCTAATTAATTTAAGAGTAACGCGATCGCATTTCCACACTCAGCAATCCAATAATAATCATAGTTGCCTAAGAGGATGTTTGAAAAGTCCTCTTATCGGTAGCAAAACGTTCCAGATCCCCCTAAATCCCCCTTTCCAAGGGGGACTTTGATTCAGGTTCCCCCTTTTTAAGGCTAGGGGGGATCTAAGAGTGCCCAAAATCACAGTGAAATACTTTTCAAACAACCTCTAATATCATGTCC
>NZ_JADEXF010000193.1 GCF_015207245.1 Nostoc cf. edaphicum LEGE 07299 | reverse complement strand
TAATTATACATTGGAGCCTTACTTTTATGAACTGAACGATCCCAACTTCAGAACCTATGAAGAAAACCTGAGAAATGAGAGAAATCCAAACAGAGCCAAAATTTGATCGGAGGATGTTAGAAAAGTCCTCTTGTTGATATCAAAAGTTTTAGATCCTCCTATAGGAGTCCTAAATCATTTGTGAAAATAAATTAACCGCAGAGGCGCAGAGAACGCAGAGAGAGGAATCGGAGATTTTCACGACTCATTTAGGATTGCTATAAATCTACTGATAACTAACTTGGGAGACTTTGATTCCGGCTTTCCCTTTTTTAAGGGGGGTTAGGGGGTATTTAAAAATGCCTCAAGTCACAGCGAAACACTTTTAAAACAACGGGTGCATTATTACAAATAGTTGAGCTTTATCCAGTTATAAAAACAATTGAATGTGTTTAATTTAGGAGAAATATAAATTTATGAATATTCGATTTATGCGCTCAATAATTTTACCATTGGGGTTAATTTCTACATTATTTTTGGGGATGTTACCCTTTAGTTTTGTACCTGCTAAGGCGCAGACAACCTCAATTACAGGTAGGCTTTCAAAATACTCTCCTGTGAGAGCTCCCTTTCTTACGCGTGGATCTCGTGGACAGCCGGTGAGAGATGTGCAAGCTGTCTTGAAATATTTAGGATTTTATAACGGAGCTATTGATGGTATCTATGGTCCTAGAACTGCTACAGCAGTAGCTACCTTTCAGCGATCGCAAAGAATAGTTGGTGATGGTAGGGTAGGAGCGCTGACGTGGCAAGCTTTACGCAGTAGTATACCACCCGTGCGTCGTCGTGCTTTCTAACAAATAGACATAATTCGCTCAATTGCAGCATTCTTAGAAAATCTACTTGTGATGGTTACTCAAGCCATCCAAAGGCAAATTGAGCATTTGAGATGAATTCATCAACGATATTGGTGCTAATGGGATAGCAAAAAATGAATAATAAAAGCGATCGCAATTTCTCAACAGATACCAGTAACAAACAGCAACTACAAAACACTGTAAACATCCCAGATTCGCCCAAAGGTTGGGATAACTTGAAATGGCTAGGCCCGAGTTTTTTGTGGATGCTTTCGGCTGCGGGTTCGGGTGAATTGCTATTCACGCCAAGAATTGCCGCACTCTACGGTTACACGCTATTATGGGCGCTACTTGCTGCTGTGGTTTTGAAATGGTTTATTAATGGTGAAGTTGGTCGCTTTTCAGTTTGTACCGGCGCAACTATTCTAGAAGGTTTCAAACAACTTCCCGGCCCCAAAAACTGGGCAATCTGGTTGATTTTGCTACCCCAGGTAGTGGTAGCAATTTCTACCGTTGCTGGACTTTCAGGAGCCGCCGCGACAGCGCTAATTTTGGTTGCTGGAGGAAGTGTGCAACTGTGGACAGTAATTATCATTGTTGTAACAGCTGCGATCGTACTTTTGGGGCAATACAACGTAGTAGAAAAGATTTCTTCTTATGTGGGGATTGCCCGTACTGTAGCAGTGGTAGCTGCGGCTATTTTCGTTTTCCCTAATGTTCGCCAACTAGCAACTGGGTTAGTACCGCAAGTTCCACAAGATGTCCAGTATCAAGAAATACTGCCTTGGTTGGGTTTCATGTTGGCAGGTGCAGCCGGATTAATGTGGTATTCCTACTGGGTAGAAGCCAGAGGATACGGTGCAGCTAGTGTTGAAGGAAAAGAGAGCATAGACTCCAAGCAACTCAACCAGGAGCAAAAAAAGAAACTGCGCGGTTGGCTAAATCTCATGACTATATCCAACACTTTAGCAGTGGTGGGTGCGCTCTTGGCGGCGTTGTCTTTCTTGATTCTTGGTGGTGAGTTGCTGCGTCCACAAGGACTTGTACCAAAAGAAAATCAAGTAGCGGAAACTCTGGGTAGTCTGCTAGGCGACCTTTGGGGGCCATTTGGCTTTTGGTTTATGGTAGCGATCGTTTTTATAACTTTCTGTAGTACCGTACTTTCTGTAGAAGATGGATTTGGACGAATGTTTGCCGATGGTACGCAGATATTACTGCAAGGGTTTGGCGTGCGAGGACGTTGGACAAATGAAAAGTTTTTGCAGCGTTTCTATATTGTAGTGCTACTGGTAGCCTTACCCATCGCCGTTTACCTGTTTTTCGGTGAACCTGTCGGCTTGCTACAAACCGCAGGTGGAATTGAAGCTGCTCACATCCCCATCGTTACTGGACTGACTCTTTATTTAAATCATCGAATGTTGCCCAAGGAACTGCAACCATCAAAAATTATTTTTGGTGGAACAGCGATCGCTGGCATATTTTTCGGTGTATTTGCAATTATCTATCTTTTACAATTGCTGGGAGTCATTGGATCTGGATCTGGTGGTGGTTAGAAGTTGAGCCTCAGTCCTATAACTTGAAAGTTAGGTATCAGAAATGTTAGATCAAATTGGACAAGCCTTATTAACCATTGATTACACCTTTTGGCTAAACATCATCTTTGCTGTTATTGGCGGAATTTTGCTGTGGCTGCATTTTAAAGACGATGACTCTCAACATCAGCAACATGGAGAAGAGGATTCACAACTTTCCGGTTCCAAAGCTGGGCAATCTGGTTGATTTTTTATTTAAATCATCGGCTGTTGCCCAAAAAAAGTAGTACCATGCAAAATTATTTAATTGCTCTGGCTTTGTCTACTCTACCCGCCATTGGCAGCTTCTTGGGAGGGTGCTTGGCAGAGTTTCTACCCTCTTCTACACAAAACTTAAGCTTGGCGCTGCATCTGGCTGCTGGTATTGCCTTGGCAGTTGTAGGTGTTGAGTTAATGCCGCAAATCCTGCAAGCTGAACCTGCTTGGTTAGTTATTCTCGCCTTCGTCATGGGTGGTGGCTTTTTCGTCATCACACGCCAGTTAATTAAATGGATACAAAGACGTGTTGGCGGACATCGCAACAGCACAGCATCTTGGTTAATCTTTCTTGGTGTTGCAGTTGATTTGTTCAGCGACGGACTAATGGTAGGTACTGGCTCAACAATTTCTTTCGGATTGGGGTTGATTTTGGCATTGGGACAAATTATGGCAAATATCCCCGGAGGACTAGTCACTATTGCCACCTTCAAAGATCAAAAAGTTTCCCGCCGCAAGCGCCAAATAATCTCTGCATCCTTCTGCTTACCTGCTTTTTTAGGTGTAACCATTGGTTACTGGGCTGTCAGGGGGCAACCTGAGATTCTTCAGTTTAGTCTGCTAGCATTCACTGCTGGGATACTCACCACAGTTGTTGTGGAAAATATGGTTCCTGAAGCAGCTGAGAAAGAAAAAGAAACCTACCTAGAAACTCTTTTTTTTGTAGGAGGCTTTGCATTGTTCGCCCTAATTTCTGCCTATTTTGGTTAGATTACAAGATTTTGAATTTTAAACTTACTATTCAAATTAAAAATGCCACAATCTCAGCATCAACGCACAGCTTTTGGACAACCAGGACTCGAACCTCGGTGGACTCAAGGCAACAAAGATGGGGTAGGAACTGCCAAGGCTATCTCCAGTCGTGTGTGGTTTACCCTTTCCAATGGCATTCTCAACGAAGTTTATTATCCCACTATTGACCGTCCCCAAATTCGAGATTTGCAGTATTTGATTACTGATGGCTCTAGCTTTTTCCATGAAGAAAAACATCTTTATACAAAAACGGAACGTATTTCCCCCCACGTCTTGGGATATCGGATAACTAACTCTGACCCAGAAGGACGCTACACCATCACCATCATGGCCCCGCGACACAGCAGGAACGTTGGGAGGAAGCAAGCGGTTATTCGCCTTCAACCCTGGCCTCAAATATTGCAGCCCTCATCTGTGCGGCTACTTATGCCCGTGAGCGAAAAGATGAGAGTACGGCTAGATTTATTGAAGAGTACGCCGATTTTCTGGAAAGTCACTTAGAAGCCTGGACGGTAACAACCGAGGGAACTTTGGTTCCTGATATTAAACGGCATTACATCCGCATTAATCCGGTGGATATTGACAACCCCCAGCCAAATGAAGATCCAAATCAGGGAATGCTGGCTATTGCCAATCGTCCTCCTGGTAGTCAGTGGCAATTTCCTGCAAAAGAAATTGTCGATGCAGGGTTTTTAGAATTAGTCCGCTATGGTATTCGTAAGCCTAGCGATCGCTTGATTGTCGATTCGCTCAAAGTCGTAGATGCGATACTGAAGGTAGACACTCCTTTGGGTTCCTGCTGGCATCGTTACAATCACGACGGCTATGGACAACGAGAAGATGGCGGCCCTTTCTTGAGTTATGGCAAAGGACGTGCATGGCCGCTATTAACGGGGGAACGGGGACACTACGAACTAGCCGCAGGGCATGATGTACAACCCTTCATCCAAGCGATGGAAGCCTTTGCTTCAGATACAGGAATGTTACCAGAGCAAATTTGGGATAAACCAGACCGTCCAGACTCGCATCTGTATTGTGGACGACCTACAGGTTCAGCAATGCCTCTAGCATGGGCGCACGCAGAGTATATCAAACTACTGCGTTCTGTTCATGATGGCAAAGTGTTTGACTGGATTCCAGAAGTAGCAAACCGTTATTCGGAAAATCAAAAACCAACTCAATTCCTAGAAGTTTGGAAATTCAACCGTCAAATCCGCACAATTAAGCAGGGATATACACTGCGAATTCAAGCATTAGCTCCATTTTGCTTGCATTGGTCAAATGACAACTGGCAGACAATACACAACGTTGACTCAACAGCAACATCAATTGATATTGAATTTGTAGATATTACTATTTCTCCCCATCACCCATCAACCGTTGATTTCACCTTTTTCTGGACTGATTCTCAAAACTGGGAAAACAGCAACTATCAAGTTGCTTTTGTTGATTAGCATTCTTTACTCTGTTTAAAGTTTTAATTATGACTCTTTCAACCAAACCTCTATCTAATCGCATCGCTGTAGTTTTCGACTTCGACGATACTCTTGTACCGGATACTGTTGATGCTTTGTTATCAAGTTTGGAAATTGACGCACTGGAGTTTCGGAAAAACAAAATTCGTCCATTAATTGACAAAGATTGGGATAAAATTTTGGCTCGATTTTACGCCCTCATTGAAGAATCAAAGCGACAAGAAAACAAAATAACGCAGGAATATATTGCCAAATTTGGTCAAAACTTAGCTCCTTTTGATGGCGTTACTCAAATGTTTGATCGCTTGCGTCAATCTGCCTATGAAATCAACCCAAAAGTAGAAGTAGAATTTTACTTAATTACTTGTGGTATGGTGGAAATTGCTCGCCATAACTGTATCACTCCATATTTCAAAGCGATGTGGGGTTGTGAATTTTCCTATGGCGAACATGGCGGAATTGAATTTGTCAAAAAAATTGTTACCCACACAGAAAAAACTCGCTATATGTTTCAATTAGCAAAAGGAATTGAAGGTCATCAAGATGATGGTAAAATGTTTGTTTATCGTGATGTCTCGCCAGATGAACTGCACGTACCACTAACACAGGTGATTTATGTTGGTGATGGTGAGTCAGATATTCCCTGTTTCTCCTTAATGAATCAAGAACAGGGTACAGCGATCGCATTATATAAAGACAGCACTCCAGAAGAATGGGGACGGGAGTTAAGCATTACCCAAAGTCAACGGGTTGCAAACCTTGCACCTGTAGACTACAGCGAAAATTCTGAACTGATGCAGTCTCTCACACTGGCAGTAGAAAGTCTTTGTAAACAGATTTCTCTACAACAACTAAGTGTTGGTGAGTAGAACTTTAAAGATAATTATAAGATGAAAAAAATTGAATCAAATTAGACAAGCCATGCTAACCAGCTCTATCACATATTTCTCTACTAGGAAGGATGCAGAAAATTGCCATAATCTGCATATTATTAACAGAATAAATTTTGGGGTAGGCTCAAAATATTTAGTCCTAACCCAACCTGAATAAATAAACATATGGCACTAGGCGATCCACTTCCTGAAAACATTAAACAGCCAGTTAGACAAGCAGCTTCTTCTCTTTGGGTTGAGCAATTGGCAAGATTAGGCTATGCTGCAAAAGGTTTAGTTTATTTTATCGTGGGTTTGCTAGCAGCACAGGCAGCATTTGGTTCTGGTGGCAAAACTACAAATACTAGTGGTGCGCTAGAGACGATTGTCACCCAGCCTTTCGGTAAATTTCTCCTCGCTATCGTCACCCTTGGGCTGATTGGGTATGCACTCTGGCGTTTTGTGCAAACTATTCTCGACCCCGAACATTCTGGTAAAGAAATGAATGCTAAACGAATTGTCAAGCGTCTGGGCTATGCTTTTAGTGCGATCGCTTACTTGAGTTTGGCTGTGACATCTATAAAACTAATTATGGGTTCAAGTAGTAGCGATAGCGATTCAGTCGAAGATTGGACGATATATTTTCTAAATCAACCTTTTGGACGATGGTTAGTAGTGCTTTTGGGTTTGACAGTGATTGGCGTTGGAATTTCTTACCTTTATAGATCATACAAAGGCAAATTTCGCAAGCATTTTAAACTTTATCAAATGACTCAGACCGAGCAAATTTGGGCAATGCGTCTGGGTAGGTTTGGGATTGCTGCTCGTGGCATTGTTTTTGGGATCATCGGCATTTTTA
>NZ_JADEXF010000192.1 GCF_015207245.1 Nostoc cf. edaphicum LEGE 07299 | reverse complement strand
TGATGGTGCCATCGGTATGTATGCCGGTGCCACTATGAACACTTACTTACTTAACAATATTTATCCCAACCGCCATCAGCTTGACGTCAACGATAATCTCCAAGTGGCAACCATGGATTCAATGGGCGGTTTTCAAATGATGGTTGCCAATGACAAAGATTATTTAACCACACGGGTTTCTTATAAACTGAATCTTACTGGGCCCAGTGTCAATGTGCAAACCGCTTGTTCTACATCCTTGGTTGCAATTCACATGGCTTGCTCAACTTTACTGAGTGGCGAATGTGACATGATATTAGCGGGCGGGGTTTCAGTAAATGTACCACAAAAGATTGGTCATTTATATCAAGAGGGGATGATCGTCACTCCAGACGGTCATTGTCGGGCTTTTGACGCTCGTGCTCAGGGTACCATTTTTGGTAGTGGTGTCGGGATTGTTGTTTTGAAGCGCCTGGAAGATGCGATCGCCGATGAAGACCACATCTATGCTGTTATTAAAGGCTCAGCCCTCAATAACGATGGTGGAATGAAAGTCGGCTACATGGCTCCTAATGGAGATGGCCAAGCAGCTGTTGTTACAGAGGCGATGGCGATGGCTGGAGTTGATGCAGAGACCATCAGCTACGTGGAAGCCCATGGAACTGGGACACCCATCGGAGATCCGATTGAAATTGGGGGGTTGGCTCAAGCATTCCGTACCAGTACGCAGAAGAAAAACTTTTGTGCTGTCGGTTCAGTCAAAACCAATGTTGGTCATCTCCAGATTGCGTCGGGTGTGGTAGGTTTTATCAAAACAGTCTTATCACTGTACCATAAAAAATTGCCACCCAGTCTACACTTTGAACAACCCAATCCCCAAATTGATTTTGCAAACAGCCCCTTCTACGTCAATACGACTCTGAAGAATTGGGATACCCCAGGTTCCCCCCGTCGCGCTGGAGTCAATTCTTTGGGAATCGGTGGTACTAATGCCCATGTTATTCTGGAGGAAGCACCAGAAATAGCACCGATTAAAAATGAAATTGAGCGTCCCTACCACCTGCTCACCCTCTCAGCCAAAACTGAGAAGGCTTTGGGAGAATTGGTAAACCGTTATTTAGAATTTTTGACATCGCATCCCGAGGTATCCTTAGCGGATGTTTGCTTTACTGCTAGTATGGGGCGATCACATTTTAACCACCGCTTGGCAGCAGTTGCACAATCGAGTCTGCACTTACGCGAGCAGTTGACAGCTTTCAAAACTGGGACAGAGACTTTGAAGTTGGTAAGTGGCCAAGTGACTAATAAGGAGCGCCCAAAAATTGCATTCCTATTTACAGGGCAAGGCTCGCAGTATGTAGGTATGGGAAGGCAATTATACGAAACGCAACCAACGTTTCGCCAAGCACTAGAAGAATGCGATACCATTTTGCGTCCTTATCTGGAGCATTCACTGCTACAAGTGTTGTATCCCCAAGCTGGTGAAACTTCTCTGATCAATGAAACAGCTTACACCCAACCTGCTTTATTTGCCATTGAGTATGCACTTTTCCAGTTATGGAAATCGTGGGGTATTCAACCAGATGTAGTTATGGGCCACAGTGTTGGTGAATACGTGGCAGCAACTGTTGCAGGAGTATTTAGCCTGGAAGAAGGCTTAAAGCTAGTCGCTACCAGAGCGCGTTTGATGCAAGCACTGTCTGCAAGGGGTGAAATGGTAGCAGTGTCAGCCACGTTAAACCAGGTTCAAAGCGTGATTGAACCCTATTATGCTCAGCAGGTGTCGATAGCCGCAGTTAACGGATCCGAAAGTCTTGTCATCTCCGGTGAAGCTCAAGCTCTGGCTGTTATCTGTGCTACCTTAGAAACTCAGGGAATTCGGATCAAATCCTTGCAAGTGTCCCACGCTTTTCACTCACCGATGATGGAGCCAATGCTCAAAGAGTTTGAAGCTGTGGCTTCCTCTGTAAGCTACTCTAGACCCAGCATCAACTTAATCTCCAACCTCACTGGAGAATTAGCAACTGATGACATCACCACTGCCCAGTATTGGGTGCGTCATGTGCGACAGCCTGTACAATTTGCTGCTAGCATGGAGTATTTGCATCAGCTTGGGTATGAGATGTTTGTAGAAATTGGATCACAACCGATTTTGTCAAGCATGGGACGTCAATGTTTACCAGAAGGTGTGGGAGTTTGGCTACCTAGTCTGCGTCAACAACAGGATGATTGGCAACAAATCCTGTCAAGTTTAGGGCAGTTATACCTCCAGGGAGTGTCTGTAGACTGGCCAAGTTTTTACAGCGATTATCCACATTGTAAGGTAGTATTGCCTACCTACCCATTTCAGGGCCAACGCTATTGGATTGAAGCTCCTACAAATGAACACCAAAAAACATTCTCCGCCCAAAAGGCTTCATCTCAAATCGTTAACCTGCTTAACCAAGGCAAGACCCAACAATTAGCCCAACTGCTAGAAAAAACCGGAAAATTATCACTCGATCACCTGAAAATTCTACCTGAATTGTTGGAAATATTAGTTCAGGAACACAAACAACAGCTCACGGCAGCAACAATTGGAGACTGGCTCTACCAAGTAGAATGGAAGCCTCAACCACGTCAGGTCAAGAAAATCTTAGAAACTCCTCAGAACCTACAACCAAGTCACTGGGTTATTTTTGCTGACTCGGATGGAGTGGGACAAGCCTTCGCCACACGTTTACAGCAACAAGGTCATCGTTGCACTTTAGTCTATGGGGGAGAGACCTATCAGAGCCAGGAAAGTGATGTTTGGCATCTCAATCCTGCTCACCCAGAGGAATTCGAGCGTTTGTTAAATGACGTGATAACAACAAGCAAGTTACCTCTTAAAGGCGTCATCCACCTGTGGAGTCTCAAAGCAGCCTCCTCAGAGAATCTAACCCTCCCGGCTTTAGAGAAAGCTCAACGATGGGGATGTGGTAGTGTGCTGCACCTGGTGCAAGCCCTACTAAAGCATAGTGAGACAGCCTCCCCTCGCTTGTGGTTAGTCACCCGAGGGACTCAGCCAGTGAAGCAAAAGACAGATTCTCTCGCAGTAGCGCAATCTCCCCTGTGGGGATTGGGTAAAGTCATAGCCATGGAACAACCGCAATTCTGGGGAGGAATGCTAGATTTAGACCCTGAGGCGGGAGTACATGATGTAGAGATGCTGCTCCGGGAGATCCAAGATCCTCAAGGAGAAAATCAGATAGTCTTGCGTGAGAGCCAACGATATGTAGCTCGCTTAGTTAAGCAGCCTTGGGTAGTATCGAATGATATATCGTTGCGATCAGATAGCACTTACCTAATCACGGGGGGACTAGGAGCTTTGGGGCTGCAAGTAGCTCAGTGGATGGTAAAACGGGGAGCGCGGCATCTAGTACTCACCGGACGTCATGAAGCTTCAAATGCGGCACAGGAGGTCATTAGTCAACTGGAGCAAACCAAAACCCAGGTGTTAGTCGTCAAAGCCGATGTCTCACACCGGGAAGATGTAGCTAGGATATTGGAAAAGATTGATTCATCCCTACCTCCTCTACGCGGTGTGATTCATGCTGCGGGGGTATTAGACGACGGGGTTTTGTCCAAGCTTTCTTGGGAACGCTTGACTAGTGTGATGGCTCCGAAGGTCAAGGGAGCCTGGAATTTGCATACCTTGACCCAAAACTACTCCTTAGAGTTCTTTGTTTGTTTCTCTTCCATAACAGCGTTGCTCGGTTCACTAGGTCAAGGTAACTATGCTGCAGCCAACGCTTTTATGGACGCCCTCGCCCATCATCGAAGGGCAATGGGTTTACCCGGATTGTCCATTAACTGGGGACCGTGGGGAGCAGTGGGAATGGCAGCGAACGTCGATGATAGTCATCAGGTTCGCTGGACTGCTATGGGAATGAGTTGTATAGCTCCCGAACAAGGATTGCAGGTACTAGAGCAATTATTAGGACAATCTCTAGCACAGGTAGGAATTCTACCAATCGAGTGGTCGGTGTTTCAGCAACAATCGAGCTTTACTTATCAACGACCATTCCTTTCAGGATTACTTGAGGAAGCGGCATCACAAAAACAAGACAAGCCTACAGAGGAAAAGAGTTACGATCTCTTGGAACAATTGAAGGCAGCACCCTTGAGTAATCGCCGGAATATTTTAATGACTTATTTGCAAGCGGAAGTAACTAAGGTACTGGGGCTAGGTTTATCTCAATTACCGGAACTTGATCGAGGTTTTGTCGAGATGGGGATGGATTCTTTAATGGCGGTACAACTTAATAATCGACTCCGCTCTCATCTGGGAATTCCGCTTCCTGCAACTTTAGCAATTGAGTATCCAACCATTAATAAACTGTTCAAGTATTTATCTGAGGAAGTCATGGGATGGGAGTCTCTCAGCAATGGTGACATTGACTTGCCTACAACAGAAGACGAACAAATTGACGCTTTATCCGAGTTAGAACAAATCTCAGAACAAGAATTTGAGGCATCAGTTGCCAATGAACTAGCACAAATACGGAGTTTACTTGGGGGTACACGAAAGTCAACGGAGAGGCAGGGTTGACCGATATCGGCAGTCTAATTGACTTGTTAGCTATCCTACGACGAGCGGATATCAGATAGGGGTGACAGTTTCCCGTAGGTATGAAGACACTTCCTTTACATCACCATATCGTTTCGAGCGATATCGTTTCGAGCGCCTTGCCCTTCCAGAAAGCCTACCCAAGTTCAGCTCAAAGGTACTTGTTCAAGGTAGCTGTTTCACCCCTGGTTAACATCCACCGGGCGTTACACCTCGCGTGGTTTTGAGTCTGGCTGGACAGACTATGGAATTTCACCTCCTTGGTAATAAATTCATTCACACACTGCGCCTTGTGGCGCACCCTGTACCCTGCCTGCATTCCTGTATGGTTTGGTCATCAAAATTGCTACCAAGATTGGAAAAATTCTGTTTATTTGCAACAAACTGTGTGCATTTTATATGGGTTCGATCTGATTAGTCTTTTATTAAGTAAAAAGATATTCCTCAATGTTTATAAACACTAAAAACTTGATTTTCTATAAGCAGGTCAAGCAAATTATTTCACCTGCTTGTGGTATCACAATCCTATTGATTGTATGGCATCTACTTAGCTTAAATCCTGGAACATCGTTGCCTTCTCCTTTGAAGGTGATAACTGAGAACTGGGACTTGATTAGAGATCCCTTTTTCAATAAGGGAGGCAATAATAAAGGCTTCTTCTGGCTGATTCTTGCTAGCATTGAAAGAGTGGCTTTTGGTTACTCATTAGCTATAATAGTAGGCATTTCTGTTGGTTTTATCATTAGTCTGAACAAATTTAGCAGAGAAGCAATCGACCCCATCATTCAGCTATTGCGTCCGGTTGCCCCTCTTGCTTGGCTACCTCTGGCTCAGGCTATTTTTCTCAAACCTAATCCCTCTGCCATCTTTGTCATCTTTATCACGGCAATTTGGCCGATTATCCTTAATACTGCTTTGGGTGTGCAGCTGATTCCTAGAGATTACAGCAACGTCTCCAAGATTTTAGGATTCACAATTTTTGAGAACTTTTTTAAAATCCTACTACCTGCTACACTTCCCTACATTTTTACAGGATTAAGGATTGCACTCGGTCTATCTTGGTTAGCCGTTGTTGCAGCAGAGATGTTGCTTTCTTACGACGGAATTGGCTTTTTTATCATAGATGCATATAACAATTCAAACATTAGCGAAATCATCTTAGCAATTATTTACTTAGGTGGAGTTGGTCTAATTCTAGACAAAATAATAGCTTATATATCCTTCAAATTAACTCCACAAGAATAACCTGCTTACGTTCCTCAAGTCATCGCTCATCGTTGTGCTTACCTTAATGGATTAATCTTTGCTCGCTAAATAAAAAGTGGGATGCTCCCCCTGCTTACAGAAAAAACTTCCAAGTTAGAGCACATCAGAGGAATATAAATATGTCTAGTTTTGTTGAAATTCAAGGTATCGAAAAAGAATTTAAACTGTCGGATGGTAGCAAAAATATTGTCCTCCAAGACATCAATCTGAAAATCATGCCGGGAGATTTTGTTTCTCTCATCGGTCATTCTGGTTGTGGTAAGTCTACCTTGCTTAATATTGTGGCTGGATTAGAAAAAGCAACACAAGGCTATGTACAAGTTGATGGTCAATTAGTACGCAGACCTGGTTCTGATCGGATGATGGTGTTTCAGAACTATTCCCTCCTACCTTGGTTAACCGCTTGGGAAAATGTTGCCTTAGCTGTTAATAAAGTAATGCGCCACAAATCCAAGAAAGAACGCCATCAGCTAATTGCTCATTCTCTAGAAATGGTGGGGCTGAAAGATGCCATTCGCAAAAAACCGACACAACTTTCTGGGGGAATGAAGCAACGAGTGGCGCTAGCACGGGCCTTAGCGATTAAGCCCAAGCTTCTACTTTTGGATGAACCGTTTGGAGCTTTGGATGCTCTAACTCGTAGTTCCCTACAAACTGAGTTGATGCATATTTGTAATACAAACGATATCACTGCAATGATGGTTACTCATGATGTGGATGAGGCACTATTGCTCTCTAATCGCGTGGTGATGTTAAAAAACGGCCCTGGTGCAACCATTGATCAAGTTTTGGAAGTGCCTTTTGTATATCC
>NZ_JADEXF010000191.1 GCF_015207245.1 Nostoc cf. edaphicum LEGE 07299 | reverse complement strand
GGGTTGACATTTCCAGCTATCATTTTGATGCCGTGTTTGGCGTGTTTAATGCTGTCTAGCAGACGGCTACAGAATGCGCCCAGCAATTATGGCGGTATCGTCCAGATGTCCCCATGTATGTTTGGGTTGCTCCGCGTCCTCCCTTTGGTTACGCCGAAACCAATGCGCGACGCATTAAAGAAAAGATTCTTCAGACAAATGAGATGACCGCTTTTCTGATTCGCATTAACCGGGAAACAGGCAAACGTGGGGCTGAGAAGGATTGGGCATTGGATGCTAGTTGTCAGATTGAGGGGCAACGGAATTGGTCGATTAATAATTTACGGGCTGATTTGCGATCGCTACTTGAAGAAATGGGCAATACTATTGCGCCTGTGGGTGATGCAACCGATGAGGGGGCTTTGAGGTGGATGAAAGCGGCGGGTATCGCCATCGATGAGGAGCATTACCGTAAAGTTGCTAATGCCAAAGATATTGACAGAAGGACTTACACAAGTAGGCAGCACCAAGACTATCTCAAACCGGAGGAGGTGCTGGAGTGTGAGAAGTTCCGTATTCAGGACACCTACGGCATGAGCGTAACCCCGGAACTGGTTGAGCAAGATGATGGGGGGCGGTTAATTAAAAAGATTATCGCACTTGAAGCGATATTGGCAGCGCCGGGGGAAATGGTCACTGATGAAGAGGGGCGGGAGTTTGTTGCACCACCGGCTGTTGTTGTGGAACGGGATAAATCGGAACGTGAGCGCTTGGCTATTTGCACTGACTGGAGCAATCATTCTACCGCGTGGTTGATGCGTCATCGGCTAGGACTGAGGGCAGTGTTGATGGATCTCATGTCTGGGGTTGAGATTAAAGGGGACGAAGCGATGATTCAGGCTTTGGCTGAGTTTTCAAAACGCAATGCCTCTCACGTTAAAGGGATACTCAACCTGACGATTCCCCTTGATGAGTCTCCTGTGTGGATTTTGGGACAGTATCTCGCTCAACTTGGTCTGTCCACTGAATCACGGCGACCGCTTGAAGATGGTAAGCGCGTTAGGTACTATCGCCTCAATACTGAGGATGTCGAGTTTGCCCAGAAGGTATTAGAGTATCGTCAACGGCAACGGGAGGAGAAGGAACGCAAACGCCAAGAGTCACTTGAGCGAGATGCGGCTTATGCGGCTAGAATGCAAGCTCAGTATGGGATTAACTCGCCGTCCACACCCCCCATTAATGAAGATGGAAGTAATAATCGGGGGGGTATGGACACAGATTGGCATCACCGTGGTCGGGTAGCAGGACTATATCGCTATAATCCCGCCCCCTCAGAACCGGACTTGCGCCTTGCAACGCATCCGGCTCAAGCAAGTCATAAACTACAAATTGTTCCAGAATGTATTTGCTGATGGCAGTACAAGTGTACGAGTTGTAGGTTGCCGTAATTATCACCACCACCCTGAGATTTTGGCTTTTTATGATGAAGATGTAACTCTTCATCATTTAATAGAGATTCCCCGCAGACAGGACAGACATATTGTTGCTTTTGGGCTATCTTCTGCCTACTTTTGATTAATTCGGATTTAGTTTTAGCTTCTTGCCGTTTAATCCAGTAGTCCCTTAATTTGGGGTCATCGGGTGATGATTTACCCTTAACAAGAATGTGCCTTTCAATCTTGAACCAAGCAAATTTCAACATATAGGCTCCGGTTTGTTTATTACCGAAAACCCATCGGTCAAATGGTCTATCAAGATTTAGATTTCCCCAGTATTTAACCTTACGCCAGCTATCAGATTTATTTCGATGAGTGCGTTTGGCATACATTTTCTGTTTCTCATATAACCAGTGGTCAAGAGAATTGAAAATTTTGGAGGCTACCCCAACTCGGAAGTAATTCGCTTGTCCCCGAATAATCGGGTTGAGCTTTTTAATGACTGCATCTACTGATTTACCTTTACAGTTTAACCATTCAGAACGCAGTTTACTCCGAATATTTAGCACAGACTTTTTACTAGGTTTGATTAACAGCTTCCATCCAGTTTTAGTAGTTTGATCTTTGTAGTGTCTGATATTGAAACCCAAAAAGTCAAACCCTTCTGTGAGATGCGATATTTTGGTTTTTTCCTGAGAGAGGGTAAGCCCCCTAGCTTGCATCCAATTATTCAGGATTTGAACAACAGTTTTTGCATCTTCAAGTGTTTCACAGAACACCACAAAATCATCGGCAAATCTCACCAAAGCTCTTGATGCACGGAGTTCTCCCTCCTTGTTATATTTAACTCCCAGAGCAGATTCCATACCGTGTAGAGCTATATTCGCTAACAACGGACTGACAACAGACCCTTGCGGTGTACCAGCATCTGTAGGATGCCATGAACCCGCTTCCATATATCCTGCTAGTAGCCACTGTTTAATTAATTCACGGGCTGGAAAGCCTGTTAAAAGCCCTAACAGAAAATTATGCGAAATGTTGTCAAAACATCCTTGAATGTCTGCATCTACTACCCATTTCTTCCGTTTATTTGGACGGGCGAAGTTATAGATGCTAGCAAGAGCATCATGGGGGCTACGTCCTGGTCGGAAACCGTAACTTGACCTTTCAAAAATTGCTTCCCATTCGGGTTCTAAGGCATTTTTAACCATTGCCTGGATGGTACGGTCTTGTATTACTGGAATTCCTAAAGGTCGTTTCTTTCCATTAGCTTTTGGGATGTAAATTCGTCGTGCTGGTGATGATTTCCAGGGAGAATAATCAGTTAATTTATCTACTAACTGACCCCTGGCTATAGCAGTTTTTACTACTACTTTATCTATTCCTGGTGTGTTTCGACCTCTGTTATACTGCGTCACTTTTCTAACGCTAACTAGGCGATTAGAATAGCTGCGTAGCATCAGTTTCTGGAGAGAGCGTACCTTTTTCAGATTGCCCTCAGTTTTTGCCCTAAAGATTCGCTGTCTCAAATTCCGAACAATCCGATTGGCTTTGCGCCAGTTGACACAATTCCAATCAGTCTGTCCCTTGGTTCGGTTTACAGTTGCCTGCATCTAACTTACACCTCGGTTTGAAATCATTACAACGGATATTGGTTGACTCACCTGCTTCCCGTCAGCACCCTTTCAGGTTGGACATCTGCCCTATCCACCGGGTTATGGATTCCCCTTGCCTTTCGGCTGGTGGCATTCGCTTTTGAAAGCATCCTTGCCCCACTGAAGAGTTCGGCTTCCCTTACGGGTTGCTTACTGGGTAAATCCCAGACTTCATTGGGGTTACTACGTTACGCACGGATGAGATGTAATTGGGTAGGGTGTCCTCTCTACACCGGAGTGGTTGGTGTCCCAGTTCAACTTGCATTGAGGAGTTGAACCTTGACTGAATAATTTTGGGATATTCAGCGCTTTCACTCATATCACCGTGTCAGCCTTTTCGATGACCAATTCTTACGATGCCTCAACAAGGATTCATTTACATTCACCCATCCAATCTTTCCTTTGCCCGGTTACATTTTTAGGCTAAATGCTTCCTTGGGCTTTACTTTCCGCTTCACACATCGCCGTTACCAGTGGTGCATGGGAAGGTTAGGAACAGTCTTGGACACCAGACTGGAGGAATCGGTTCCTCGCTCATCTTTTGGAAGCTTTATATATAGGGGCTTCCAGCCCTTCGTGCGCCATCGTGTCGCACCCAAAACGGGAAAATTGTACGCTAAGGAATTAATGCAAACGCTATAACCATTGTGAGACTTAGGTTCCAGCCATTGCTGAAAATGATTTTTTGTTTTATCCCTCAGTTGACAGTTCAAGAGAAATATTAATTCTCTTAAACTGTAAAATTGACATTGCTATTATTAGCAAAACGATATTTATTTTTAGCCAAATCTTATATTTACTTACTGCCCATAATTGGGGATTTTCTCAAAGGCTTTTTGTGCTACTTCTTCTGCACGTCGAGAAGTCACTTTTGAATATCGTAAAGTCATTTGAATCGTCTCATGTCCCATCAATGCCCGTAGTTCGTCGATACCCATCAAACCGACCCTTTCAGTACCAAAGGTATGCCTCAAATCATGGAAACGAATTCCTTCTAATTCGTTTACGCCCTTAATTACCTCAAGTAGGGACTTATAAGCTGTTGCGTAAGATAGACGAGAAACTTTGAGACTAAAGGGTTGTTGGGCTGTAAACAATGCCGACACGCACGGATGCCTGTAATATTTGAGGTAGTTATTTAAACTTTGTGCAGCACTTTCGCTGTAAAAACACCATCGTTGCTTATTTCGCTTACCAATTACCTGAAACTTACGATTTTGAATATCTACAGCGTCTAAATCCAACGTCAATATTTCCGCGATTCTAGCCCCCGTGCTGTGCAACAAATGTATCAACGCAGACATTCGAGCATCTGGTTTAATGGTTTGGTAGAGAAGATTTAATTGTGCTGGTGTAAGATAACGCACTTCTTCATCAGAATTATGTTCCCCTTTCTCCAAGTTAGGTTTGCATCGAGGATATCTAGCTAGAGGGTTTGATTTGATATAACCCTGCTCCACGGCAAAGTTAAATAATGCAGTAATTACTGCTTGATATTTATGGTGAGTTGTAAATTTTACTTGAGACACCCCTGATAAATATTCAACCAAAATTTCATAGTCAATAATTTCAATCGACCAACGGCCATAAAGTTGAAGCAAAGGTATCAAAACATATTCGTAAGTACGAATCGTTGAGTTTGTCAGTCCTGGACGATCTAAAAACTGGGTTGTTAACGCAGCTAAAGTAATAGTCACAATCAAGACAAAAATTTAAATTACTAAAATTTTGTACACATCTTAATTTAATATTAAGTGTTACAAAAATAATAATACTTTTATGGATGTATCTCTCGTAGATGTGGCTCCAAATCCGTCTGAACCGTTGGGACGGTATATTCAACGTGTCCGTGATTCAAATCGTTTAACGCAGTTGGAATTAAGTATAAAAGCGGGTATACATGTCCAAACCATACGTAAAATTGAATCTGGTGGCACATCTCGACTTAGCCAAAAAGGGAAATCGGGGTTAGCGGCGGCATTGGGCATACCCCAGGAATATCTTGATGCTGTCGTCAAACAAACACCTGTTGAGGCAATAGGTGCGTTGAAATTTTGCCCCAAGTGTTGGACACCTGGCACAACACTTGACCCAATGTGGACTTCGTTACGGTCAAAATATTGCTTCGCTTGCGGTACAACTTTACGCGACCGATGTGGAAGTTGCAATGAACCAATCATGTCGCTCAAATTTAAATTCTGCCCTTATTGTGGAGAATCCTATAAACAGACGTAAAAATTATATGTTTAACAGCAAAATATTTTAATACTTTATAGAATCGATTTCAGGCATTCACAAAAATTAAATTAGATGGTCTAAAACTTGGCTACCCGCGAATTATTATCTGATATACAACGAATTCAATTTACTCAAATACCTATAGATATTACCGACCGAGATATTGTTCGCTACTACACTTTTAACACTGATGATTTAAAAGTTATAAACAGTCGCCGTCGCGTACATAATCGTTTAGGAATGGCGGTGCAATTATGTTATTTGCGGTTCCCAGGTCGGGTATGGGAACTAGGAGAAAAAGTACCGAATTCCATTTTGTCCTATGTTGCCTCACAATTGTCAGTTAAGCCGAAGTTTTTCAAAAAATATGCGGTACGAGATACTACTCGCCGGGAGCATTTAGCAGAACTTCAGAAAGTTTTAGGCTATGACTCTATGAGTATATCTCACTACAAAAGACTCTCTAAATGGTTGATGAAACTGGCTTTTAACACAGACAAGGGAATTGCTTTAGTCGAAGCACTGATTGAAGAAATGCGTCGGACTAAAATAATAATCCCCGCAATGTCTACAGTTGAAAGGCTGGCTTGGGAAACACGACGACGCGCTCAAAACCAATTTTATTTATCGCTAACTCAACGCTTAACAACTATTCAAAAGAAAGAACTTGATGATTTATTGGTGATAAATCTTGAAAAGAACCGGACTCCATTAGTTTGGTTGCGCCAACCACCTGGAGTAGCCAATCCCAAGAATTTTTTAAAAATATTAGATAAGTTTGAATTTATTCGTGATTTAAATTTAGATAGCTCATGTCTAGCTAAAGTACACCATAATCGTTTGGTGCAATTAACCCGTATTGGAGTAAAAACAACGCCTGCACACATAGCGAGATTAGATGAGCTAAGAAGATATGCTACTTTGGTTGCTTTTCTGTTAGAAACATCTGCCATATTTGTTGACACTGCAATCTCAATGCACGACAAGATGATAGGTAAATTATTCCGCCGCAGTGAAAATCAACGTAACCAAAATTTTCAACACGATGGAAAAGCTATTAATGAGAAAGTCAGGCTCTATGCTGATATAGGAGATGCTCTAATTAACGCCAGAGAGGGAGAAGGAGATGCCTATGCTGCCATTGAATCGGTGTTAAGTTGGGATAATTTTCTGAAAAGTGTTGAAGAAGCTGGGAAATTAGCACGTCCTGCGGATTTTGATTATTTTGATTTGCTCGACAGACGTTATTCCCAATTACGTAGATATACACCAACATTACTTTCAGCCTTTGAGTTTAAAGCTAGCAATCCAGCCGCAGCTATTGTTGAAGCGTTAAATTTAATCAAAGAACTAAAT
>NZ_JADEXF010000190.1 GCF_015207245.1 Nostoc cf. edaphicum LEGE 07299 | reverse complement strand
ATACAGTTGAAGTCAGAAATTTAAGGAGCGGATTCACCTTTCGGTAGATTTAGACAGAATCATCAAAACTGTATATTTGGATGAGATAACACATAATTTGCCACAAAACCTCATGCTAAATCAGTAATTTCAAGAACGACAGATGAAATTTTGATTGAATTCTAGTTAATTTGTTCCTTAAGTTCCTCAAAAGCCATGACATCCCCTGAGCCTCAAACTGATTTTGGAGAAAAAACTCCACAAACGTCATTTGAGCCACCTTCTGGAAAACGGCGGTGGCTTTGGTTGAGTTTAGCCGGACTCCTATTGTTAGGGGGCGGAGCAACTCTATGGCGTTTATTCACTCCACAAAATTCAGCACCTTCAGCTACTAACGCTCAACCTCAAGGGGTAAGAGTCAAAATATCAACAGTACAAAGCGGCATAATTGAGGAAAGTTCAGATTTTATTGCTAGTCTAAAATCCTTGCGCTCAGTCACGCTCCAGCCGAGAATTCAGGGTCAAGTTACCCAGATACTTGTCAAATCGGGAGATCCAATTGTCGAAGGAGCGGCAATTCTCCAAGTAGATCCTACACCACAGGCAGCGATCGCTAGGAATAATCCTGTGCCTCAAGCATTTTTAATGCAACTGGCAAATGCCCGCGCCACGCTCAAATCTTTAGAAGCAGAACGACCATCCTACGTTGCGAATCTGCAATTGTACCAGCAGAACTACGATAAGTTTGTCAACCTAGCTGAACAAGGAGCCGTGTCTCGACAGACTAGCAATCAGTTTGCTAATCGGCTCGCTAATGCTAAGACTAGTCTCGATGCAATTGATTCCAGGATTCAAGCACAACGAGCCACCATCTTAGAGGCTGAAAAATCCTTGCAGCAATCTAATGTAAATACTCAAACACAACAGCCCCAGTCTGACAAAATTATCGCTCCTTTTAGTGGCACAGTTGGCAACATCCCTGTGAAAGTCGGTGATTTAGTTAATACTTCTACACCATTAGTTAATATCACGCAAAATCGACCTTTAGAAGTGAATATCTCTGTGCCGCTACAGCAAGGGCCCCAATTGCGTAAGGGTATGCCAGTAGAGGTGATGAACACGCAAGGTCAAAAGCTTGGTAGAAGTAGGATATTTTTTATTGCACCTAATGCCAGCAATGAAACACAAACGATACTGATTAAAGCACTGTTTGATAACACTAACGGTCAGCTACGTGCAGATCAATTGGTTAGGGCTAGAGTGTTCTGGAATCAGCGCCCCGGAGTTTTAATTCCCACAACAGCAATGACTCGTGTCGGTGGAGACACTTTTGTTTATGTAGTTGCAACCGAGACATCTTCCCAAGGTGTATCCCAACAAGTAGCTCGGCAAAGGCGAGTAAAGCTAGGCGAGATCAAAGGTAATAATTACCAAGTTCTTGAAGGATTACAGCCAGAAGATAAAGTTATTATTTCAGGGTTGCTCAATCTCAGGGATGGTGTTGCGATCGTTCCAAAATTTTAATTAAGGGGAGTAGCACTTCGACTCCTTTCCCTACGGGACGCTACGCGTAGCTTGCTTCCCCGGAGGGGTACGGCTCCGCTCAGGGCAAGCCGCTCAGTGACCTTAGCTTCATTTCTCCCGCCTGAGATTTACTTGAATTCACTGGCGGGATTTTGACTGGAATGAAGTCGGCAGTTTTAGCAGCGATCGCTAAATTTAACCTTGGGACAGTACCTTTAACAATAGATAATCACTTTAGTTAACCAAAATTAAACTCAATTAATCTATGGCATCTTTGACAGGGAAGGTTGCAATTATCACTGGTTCATCGCGGGGAATTGGACGAGCAATCGCACTCAAGTTAGCTGGTAACGGCGCATCTATTGTCGTCAACTATGCGGGGAATGCAGGCAAAGCACAAGAAGTTGTCGCAGAAATTGAAAAGTTGGGAGTAGAAGCGATCGCTATCCAAGCTGATATTAGCAAAGTACCCGACATCAAAAGGTTATTTGAACAAACACTTGAACGTTTTGGTAAAGTCGATATTTTGGTCAACAATGCCGGAATTGCTTTCTATAAACCAATTACTGAGGTGACTGAAGAAGATTTCGACGCAATTTTTGCCATTAATGTCAAAGGCACTTATTTTGCTTGTCAACAAGCCGCGCAACATATATCAGAAGGAGGACGGATTATCAATTTTTCCTCATCTACTACGGCGATGATGCTGCCAACTTATAGCGCTTATGTAGGAACCAAGGGTGCTGTTGAACAAATCACGCGGGTACTAGCTAAAGAATTAGGTGCAAAGGCGATCGCAGTTAATGTTATTTCTCCTGGCCCCACCGATACAGAACTATTCCGAGAAGGCAAAACACAAGAACAGATAGATCGTTTAGCCCAAATGGCGGCTTTTGGCAAACTGGGAGATGTGCAAGAAATCGCCGATGTAGTAGCGTTTCTTGCTAGCGACGAAGCTAGGTGGATCACTGGCCAAAACATCCGTGTCAACGGTGGAATCTCGTAAGGAAAAGCTCTCCTAACGATCCCCGTTTTAAAACCTCAGTCAGTAATGTGCAACACCGTAATAGAAATTTAAGCTATGAATTCCAATATCAATCTTTTCACATCAGTTCAGCTTGGCCCTTACACCCTACCAAACCGAATCGTAATGGCACCGATGACACGTTTACGGGCAATTGCAAGCATCCCCAACTCGCTAATGGCAACTTACTACACCCAACGCGCTAGTGCTGGGCTGATCGTTACCGAATGTACAATGGTTTCACCTCTGAGTTTAGGATACATTAACTGCCCAGGAATTTACTCAGAAGAACAAGTGGCAGGCTGGCGGTTGATAACTAATGCAGTACACGAACAAGGGGGCAGAATTTTTTTGCAACTTTGGCATTCTGGGAGAGTTTCTCACTCGGCTTTACTTGATGGAGAATTGCCAGTTGCTCCCAGTGCGATCGCTGGAATTGGCTCACTTCACACACCCATAGGTAAAGTATCGTTGGAAACTCCCCGTGCTTTAGAAACCCCAGAAATTTCCGAGATTGTCGAGCAATTCCGCAAAGGTGCCGAAAATGCCTTGGCGGCTGGTTTTGATGGGATTGAACTTCACGGTGCATTTGGCTATTTAATCGACCAATTTCTCCAAGATGGCTCTAACCAGCGCACAGATGAGTATGGCGGTTCAATAGAAAAGCGTAGCCGATTCCTGTTAGAAGTTGTGGAAGCAGTCGCTAGCGTTTGGGGTGGGAACCGGGTTGGTATCAAACTTTCGCCAAGTAACACTTTTTATGGAATGCATGACTCTAACCCTCAAGAAACTTTTGGTTATGTAATCAATGCTCTTAACCCCTTTGGACTTGCCTATCTTCACCTGATGGAACCAAACGAAGTTGATTTAGCAACCCGCGAAGTCATGAACCCAGTTACACCCTACTTTCGGCAAATATTCCAAGGTACTTTGATTACTAATGGTGGCTACGATCGCCAAACAGGAGATAGCATTCTTACTAGTGGCAATGCAGATTTAGTTTCTTTTGGCAAGTTATATCTTGCTAATCCTGACTTACCAAAACGTTTAGAATTTAATGCACATTTGAACGCTCCAGATCCAAAAACATTTTATGCCCCTGATGCTACAGGATACACCGACTATCCATTTTTAGAACTTCAGACAAATTAAAGCAATCACAGCCATCTCTAAATCAAAAATATAATTTGTCAGTTGCACAATTTTTCGGTTTTATAATTGTCCAAGTAGGAGAACACAGCCGTGCTGGCTTTCGATTAAAACGGATTGCTAAAGACGGGACAAAGGGGAGCATCTACTTTTGGAAGAAACACCGGGCGATTGGAAATCGCGGCTACACAAACGAAGTCCGCCTACGCGGACTCTCTGAAACCCGCGCAGGCGGGTTTAGTTTGTATAGCCCCAGACTTCTAGTCTGAGGGCGATCCGCCAAAAGTGGATGCTCCCATGACAAAGTTTGTATAAAGCATTTATAACTTATACAAATAACGGCTGATTATCCGGTTGTAGAGTCTGTGCTTTTGCACTAAATATCACTTATCAGGCATTAAAAAATTATGGATTTGTCCAACTTTACTACACTTCAAAACTTAGAAGCAGCCTTCGGTGGTGAATCGATGGCAAATCGGAAGTATCTGTTTTTTGCAGATGTAGCGCGTCAACTTGGGTTTACAGACTTGGCGAAACTTTTTAAAGAAACAGCAGATCAAGAAACTGAACACGCTTTTGCACATTTTAAGTTACTACATCCAGAACTTGTGGTAGAAGATGCAACGGCTTTAACTGATGAACAAAAGCGGGAAATTGTATCTCGCTGTTTATCTTTGGCAATTGAAGGCGAGACTTACGAATATACCACAATGTATCCAGAGTTTGCCGCCGATGCCCAACGCGATCGCGACAATCCGGCAGCTGAAGAATTTCTCAAACAAGTTCAAGAATCTACCGATCATGCCAACACATTTCGGGAAGCTGCTCACCGTTTTGGCTTGTTAAAATTCATCGAAAATTATCACGCCGATCGCTACACTGAAGCCTTAGAAGTATTAAATGGTGGACAAGCAGCAACCAGGGTTGCTGGTGAAGAACCTAAAACTCGGAAATGGATTTGTAGACAATGCAGCATGATTTACGATCCCGTTGCTGGCGATCCTGATTCGGGAATTGCGCCTGGTACACCTTTTGAAGAAATTCCTGAAGACTGGGAATGTCCGATTTGCGGTGCTAGCAAAAAAACCTTTAAACCATTTGAGGAAAAAGTTGCAGCTTAAGACGACAATCAATTAGGCACTTTTTTAGCAACTAAACGCGAAGCATCTCTTGAGACGCTTCGCGTTCATAATTATTTATACACAGGGTTTGATCGTGCATTTACCAGAAGATAACAGCCAATCTGAACGACAGAAACCAGTTTATCGACAGCTAAATTTTCAGATTATTTGTGCAGTTGTACTAATTGCTGTTATTGGAGTTTCTAGCGTGACTCCTGCTTTTCCTAAGTTAGCTAAAGATTTAAATATTAACCCGAAAAATTTGGGTTTGTTGATTACAGCATTTACATTCCCATCTCTGATTTTAGGGCCAATTATTGGTATTCTTGCCGATAGATTGGGCAGAAAGAGAATTATCGTTCCTTCACTATTTATATTTGGCATAGCTGGTACTGCTTGCGCCTTCGCCCGCGATTTTAATTTATTACTATGGTTGCGTTTGCTGCAAGGAATTGGTGCTGCTTCTTTGCTTTCTTTGAGTATCACCTTAATTAGCGATTTATACACAGGAGACAGACGGACTACGGCAATGGGTTACAGTGCCAGTATCAGCAGTGTCGGCACATCAAGTTATCCAATAATCGGTGGTGCATTAGCTACAATGGGCTGGTATTATCCCTTTATGTTGCCCATATTAGCGATTCCTCTTGGGTTGTGGGTGTTGTTTGCACTTAAGAATCCCGAACCAAAAGGCGAGCGTAACCTCAAAGAGTATTTGAGTAATGCCATAAAAGTTCTGAAAAATCGTCAGCTATTTGGAATTTTTATTGCCAGTGCTGCTAACTTTGTTTTTCTTTATGGTGCTTATGTCACATATTTACCACAACTGATTAACGATACCTTTAAAGCGCCACCCACAATTATTGGATTGCTCCTTTCTAGTGTTTCCGTGGCAATTACGATTACATCTTCCCAGTTAGGTAGATTAGCGAGAAGATTTCCTGCCACAACTTTAATGAGTGCATCTTATGTTTTCTATGCATTAGCAATGTTAATAGTTCCCTTTGTGTCAAATATCTGGTTACTATTAATTCCAAGTACAATTTTTGGGATTGGACTTGGTATCGGTTTTCCTAGTAGCCAAGCACTTTTAGCAGATTTAGCACCAAGAGAATATTTGGCGACAATTATATCGGTAAACGGGACATTCTATGGATTAGGACAAACATTAGGCCCGTTACTTATGGGTTATGCCTTTGCTTTTGGCGGAATTAGTAGTGTGTTTTATGCCGCGACTGGTTTTGCTGTTTTGATATTTTTTGTGTTTAGGTATTGCACTTGTAGGTAATTTGTAATTCGTAATTCGTAATTAGTTTAGGGTGCGAGAGTTTTCTCAATGCGACGATCGGGGATCAGCCAGATGATTGCGACTAAAGCGTACAATGCACAGGCAAACCATGAGTTGATTAAGGCAAGTGGAATTGCCACAGCATAGACAACTACTGATACTTTTCCTTTGAAATCTTCACCAACTGCGATCGCTAGAGTCGAATCCTTGCCGTGGTAAGAAATCAGGATGCGAGTCAGAATAAAGTAAGCGATCGCATTCAACAACAACACCGTACCATAAAGGGCAACTGGTATAGGAGCAAAGTGATTCTCGCCCATCCAACCAGTGACGAAGGGGATTAGCGACAACCAAAACAGCAGATGCAAATTCGCCCAAAGGATACGCCCATTAACGTGTCGGACTGCTTGTAGTAGGTGATGGTGATTGTTCCAGTAGATGCCGATATAAATAAAACTCAACACATAGCTCATAAATACCGGGATTAGTGGACGTAGCGCAGCTAAATCGAACCCATGCGGTACTTTGATTTCCAGCACCATGATAGTGATAATGATGGCAATCACCCCATCTATGAATCTGCCTCTTATACACATCT
>NZ_JADEXF010000189.1 GCF_015207245.1 Nostoc cf. edaphicum LEGE 07299 | reverse complement strand
TCGAGCATTGTCGCCACAATTGCCAGTAGCATCCCCACAGCCGCTACAATATTACCGTTTCTCGCTGTAGCAGGCGATCCCAGCTTTTTCAAGCCCAGAATGAATAACGATGCAGCGACTAAGTACGTCAGCTGAATGCCAGTTGGTAAAAAGTCGCTCACGCCTTAATCTCCTTCTTCTTGAACATTTGCAACATTCTGTCTGTGACTAAAAAACCACCCACAACGTTGATTGTCGCCAGTATTACAGCAATCAAACCGAGAATTACCGATACACTTGTGTCTTTTGCACCAGCAGCAACTATTGCTCCAAGTACCGCAATGCCAGAAATCGCGTTTGAGCCTGACATTAACGGTGTGTGTAGAGTCGGTGGGATTTTGTTGATGACTTCAAAGCCGATAAAAGATGCCAACACAAATACAAACAAAGCAGCAAGTAATGCCTCTGTCATGAAATCAAAACTCCTTTTGTAAGTGGGAATAGGGCATTGGGCATTGGGCATTGGGCATTGGTTCTTCTCCCTTATCTCCCCTTACTTCCCCTGCTCCCTCATATCCCTAATTAACCGCTGGTTGTTGAGTATTCGATGCTTGTAGAGCATCCCGCACTCGTTGATTGCGAATTTCACCTGCATGGGTAACGCAAGCAGCATCAACGATGTCGTCGCTAAAGTCCACCTGTAAAGCTTTGTCTTTAATTAGCAATTGCATCAACGATGTTACGTTCTTGGCATACAATTGGCTGGCGTGAATTGGCATCGATGATGGAAGATTGATAGGGCCAATAATTGTCACGCCGTTCCATACAATATCTTTACCTGGTTCTGTGCAGGCGCAGTTACCACCCTGTTCAGCAGCCAAATCCACAATCACTGAACCTGGTTTCATTTGCGCCACCATTTCTTCTGTAACGAGCCGTGGTGCTTGTCTCCCAGGCACTTGAGCAGTGGTAATTACAACATCAGAATTCTTAATGTGTTCGGCGACAACTTCTTGGGTGCGTTGTTTGCTAGCCTCAGAAATTTCCTTGGCGTAACCGCCAGCTGCGACGGTTTCTTCGTCTAATTTGACTTCAACAAATTTTGCCCCTAAGCTTTGCACTTCTTCTTTGACGGCGGGACGAATATCAAAGGCTTCTACCACTGCTCCCAAGCGTCTGGCGGTAGCGATCGCTTGCAATCCAGCGACACCAGCGCCCATAATAAATACTTTGGCTGGAGCGATCGTACCTGCGGCTGTGGTTAACATCGGGAAGTATTTCGGTAATGCCGCAGCGGCAATTAATACTGCTTTGTAACCTGCTAATGAAGCTTGCGAGGACAAAGCATCCATACTTTGCGCCCTGGTGGTACGGGGAATCATCTCCATACTCAAGGCTGTGACTTTCCGATTAGCCAGTTGCTGCGCTACAACAGGATTTCCTAAAGGATTGAGGAAACTGACTAAAACAGCCCCTTCCTTTAACAAATCAATTTCTGAACGTCCATCTTCTCGTTCTTGCGGTGGACTGACTTTCAGCAGAATATCTGTTTCGCCCCATAATTTGGCAGTATCGCTGATTATTATGGCTCCTGCTGCTTCATAGTCAGGATCGCTAAAAAACGATCGCTCTCCTGCACCTGCTTCTACCCACACTTCCAAACCTTGTTTTACCAATCGGGCAACTGTGTCAGGAATTAATGCCACACGACGTTCACAAACTTCAATTTCTTTAGCAACTGCTATTCTCATGAAATCTCCTGAAGATAAATACTTAATCTCTGCCAAGTAAGCGATTGTCCAGATGATGCGTGTCCCGCACTCATAGTACTTAGGCAGGAACATCAGCCATGAATTTTACTTGTAGATTGAACTTTGAATCTTTCCTCTCCCACTCTTAGCTCTCCAGCCAAAGCCTCACTTTGCCGCTCGCAGATGTCATATTTTCAGATAGTTGCAAACAGGGTTACGTATTGCACATCCTAAATTGATTCCCAAATTTTGCATCTTTATCTTTAGCTTGTTTTCGGGATTGAGAAATTTTGGTATTCCTTTCTTATAGAGTAATATTGACCGAATTTTGAAAGCTTGATAATTTCCCAATCAAATTTTAATGATTACGACTTCGATTCCAATCCAACTTATTTTAATCAATTTAGCCCAACTTAACTGGCGATCGCTGATGGCATACCTCAATTTTTATAACAAAATTCTCAAATTTAGATACACTTATACATATTTAGAAACACAATCCAACCCCTAACTGTGTTTATATCTAGTTCAGATTTGACCTAACTTAGTAATCAAATCAGGGCTATATAAGGGTAATGAAGCAAATCTGCTATGCGCTCGTTTTAACACTAAGTAATTATACGGCTGCCTAAAATTCAGATAGAATGACACTTTTTTTGGAAATTAAACGTCCATTGTCAGGAAGCCAGTAGTAAAGTTTAGTAAAGAATACTAGCACACAGTTATTTTAGATAACAGATTTATATTTTCGTAGAGGAAGCCCAATTATGCGACGTTTACTTTCTGCTTTCGCCGTGACTAGCTTTTTGGTTACTGGATTACCAGCCTTGACTTTGGCACAAAGCTTACCTGGATTTACGCTGTTTAGCGGCGTCAAACAAGAAAATCAGCTACCATTCCGGTTAGATTTTGGTGGACAAGCTAATGGTTGGGATCGATACATATTGAAGATTCCAGCCAAAAGAATGAAATTGGCAGTTGGTCAATTTGCCATTACCTACCCTGATTATTACAAAGGAACTTTTGACCAGAAAAAAATTCAAGTAAAAGTCAAAGGTAAAGCAGTTCCGCTTTCTGAGGTGAAGTGGGACAAAGAAGGTAAACTGATTAATATTTTTCCTCAAGAGCCAGTGCCAGCAGGTAGCGCAGTCGAGGTAGTCTTATCTAACGTAAAAAACCCCTCCTTTGGTGGAATGTATTATTTTAACTGTCAAGTACTCTCCCCTGGGGATGTGCCGCTACTGCGCTACATGGGAACATGGATTTTGAGCATTAGTTAACAATAGGGAGTAGGGATATAACCAATCGGCGATTCCCAATTCCCTAACAAAGTGATAAAATTGGAGATTGTGAGTTTTTATAAAAATCACCTAAGAGGAGAAGAGTATGAAAAGAACACTGGGCGGTACTAGCCGTAAGAGAAAAAGAACTTCTGGTTTTCGCGCCAGGATGCGGACACCAGACGGCAGAAACGTGATTAGCGCCAGAAGAAAAAAAGGCCGTCACCGTCTGGCTGTTTAGGGCATATCAAGCTAAAAGAGCATCTGTGGCTTTGCCCAAAACAAATCGGCTAAAATCCCGAAAGGATTTCCAGGCAGTTTTCCGAGAAGGAATTCGGCGTCATGGCTCTTATTTAACATTGAGAGCCTTAGTGCGATTCGTTGTTTAGTGAATCACGGTAATCAGTCCGTACATAACTAAACCAGCCCGACAGCAGATTACTGTCACCAAAGGGCTGAACTCTCGGTCAGATGCAAGTGTAAGCCTTGCCATTCAGACTCAGAATTGACTCCTTACCTGCCCACACCGAACAAGCTCGATTCTTGTAGAGTGAAGCTGGGAACAGGGCGCAATCAGACAGCCGTTGCGGGCTGACACTGGCGCTAACAGGGAGTTCCCATGATGAAACAGAACCTAAAAAAGCGACTCACTCAAGGGCAAGGGCGCAACGTAAAACCCCTGACCCCACTGGAGATTATTCCCGCCGAAACCTTAGGGCAATTAACGGCAAGAGTCTAGGGAATCCAGTAGTCGAATTGGTTACATCTAAAGGAACAATCAATCTCTCCGAGGGAACGAATAAAAACGAGTTGTGGGTCTAGGGGCTTTTCGTTCCCCAAGTAGCCCAGACGAGCGGAGGAATCCCCACAATTCGGGTAGGACAGACCGTAATTGGTCTGAGGTGTTCAGAATGCACAAACTCTAGAAGAGAAAATGATTAGACACAGTTTAAAAACTAGTGAATCTTGGAGAGCCTTACCGTGGAAGAAATTCCGCCGTACCCTTTTCCGCCTTCAAAAGCGAGTGTACAAAGCTGTTCAAGTTGGAGACAAGCGGAAAGCAAGGTCACTCCAAAAGCTCATTCTTAAATCTACCTCGGCTCGATTTCTTGCAATTAGACTTGTATCTCAGCTAAATGCTGGTAAAAAGACGGCTGGTATTGATGGCAAAAAATCCCTAACCTTTAGCGAACGCTTCTATCTAGAAGAACGGTTAAGAGTTAATAGCGGAAATTGGAAACATCAAGGCTTACGAGAAATACCCATCCCTAAAAAGGACGGAACCACCCGAATGCTTAAAATACCAACCATCGCGGATAGAGCTTGGCAATGCCTCGCAAAATATGCACTAGAAGCAGCGCACGAAGCCACATTCCACGCTAGGAGTTACGGGTTCAGAACTGGGCGCTCTACCCACGATGCACAAAAGTACATCTTTGATAACCTCCGTTCTGCTAGTAATGGAATAGAGAAACGAGTTATAGAACTCGATATCGAAAAATGCTTCGATAGGATTAACCACTCAGCAATAATGGACGAACTCATCGCCCCTAAAGGCTTAAAACTCGGAATTTTCCGATGCCTCAAGGCAGGGGTTAACCCAGAATTCCCCGAACAGGGAACACCTCAAGGGGGAGTGGTCAGCCCACTATTAGCAAATATCGCACTAAACGGGATTGAGAGTATCCACAGATACAGGGATAAATGGACAAACTGTAGAGAGACATCAGTCCGATACGCGGACGACATGGTTATTATACTCCGACCCGAAGACGATGCGACAGAGATACTTGAAAGAATCAGCGAGTTCCTCCGCCAACGCGGAATGAATGTAAGCCAAAAGAAAACCAAAGTTACCGCCGCGACAGACGGGTTTGATTTCCTCGGCTGGCACTTTAAAGTCCAGAAAAACGGAAAGCTCAAAAGCACTCCCTCAGTGGACAACTTCAAAGCGTTCCGTAAGAAAGTAAAACACATCGTCAACAACTCGAATTATGGTGCTACCACAAAGGCTATGAAATTAGCCCCAGTAGTTAGAGGTTGGAGAAATTACCATAAGTTCTGCAAGATGGACGGGTCAAAAAACTCGTTACACCTCATCCAAAAAAGAGCTTACACGGTATTTAACAGGGAAACCAAACAAAACCGCTACTCTAGCAAGAAATTACTAGACAAAGGATTCCCAAAAGTCCCTCACTCCGAGAATAAACACGTCATGGTTAAAGGAACAAAATCCCCCTATGACGGAGATACAGCCTACTGGAGCGAACGCAAAAGCAAGCTCTACGACGGCGGAACCTCTATTGCTCTTAAAAAGCAAAACCATAGATGTGCCTCCTGCGGTCTGAAATTCATTGATGAGGAACGGGTTCACCTGCATCACATCGACGAAAATCACGCCAACTGGAAGAAAAATAATCTTGAAGCAATTCACGAGAGTTGCCACGATTACAAACACATGAGCAAAAGCGCAAGCTGAGAACATCGGAAGCTGGGTGCGGTGAAAATCGCACGCCCAGATTTAACTGAGAGGTGCGGGGAATAATATCCCCCATCGACTCAACCAGAGTCAAGATATTCCTGAATCGGTGGTTGAACCAAATCTACCTGTGTACATCGAAGCATCCGAATCGGACTACATCTGGGAACACTATCGCCCTTTGCGCTCCGTTGGTAACTCTGGCTGGCAACCGTCTGATGTGTGGCGCGAGTTGAGGGTTGATAATTTCTGTAGGTGAGTAATATGAATGCATTTGTGTAAGTCCTGCTGAAATGTAATTCCTCAGCTACAGCAATAAAGTAGCGCAGATTTCGTAGTCTTATATTTTTGATATTTTATAAGTATCAATTTTAGATAAATATATATTGGACATCTCAAAAAAGGCTACATATCATACTCGTACAGAGATTTGATTGAGGCCAGAGCAATGAGTGAAAAAACAACGTCAGAGAATTTCAGAAGTAAAGTTGTTACACAAGGGGTACAGCGATCGCCAAATCGGGCTATGCTGCGTGCAGTAGGTTTTCAAGATGAAGACTTTAAAAAAGCAATTGTCGGTGTGGCTAATGCTTACAGCACCATCACTCCCTGTAACATAGGGATTAATCAACTAGCACTCATAGCTGAAGCTGGAATTAAACTAGCCGGGGCAATGCCGCAAATGTTCGGCACAATTACTATTAGTGATGGGATTTCGATGGGAACTGAGGGAATGAAATATTCCCTAGTGTCACGAGAAGTGATTGCTGACTCCATTGAAACCGTTTGTAATGGTCAAAGTATGGATGGCGTGATTGCCATTGGTGGCTGCGATAAAAATATGCCAGGGGCAATGATTGCAATGGCACGGATGAATATCCCAGCTATCTTTGTTTACGGTGGGACAATTAAACCCGGACACTACAACAGCCGTGACTTGACTGTTGTGAGTTCTTTTGAGGCTGTGGGTGAATACAGTGCTGGTAAAATTGACGACGCCGAACTGATGGAAGTAGAACGCCGCGCTTGTCCTGGTGCTGGTTCTTGCGGTGGGATGTTCACAGCCAATACTATGTCCTCGGCCTTTGAAGCGATGGGCATGAGTTTACCTTATTCTTCCACAATGGCAGCGGAAGATGACGAAAAAGCCGATAGCACTGAAGAATCAGCCAAGGTATTAGTAGAAGCAATTCGTAATCAAC
>NZ_JADEXF010000188.1 GCF_015207245.1 Nostoc cf. edaphicum LEGE 07299 | reverse complement strand
GAATTTGCTACTAATGGGGCAATTTGGTAAAGATTCCACAGTATCCAAATCGACAATACTGATGCCACCAATGCCAGGATACGATTTGATTTTGTATTAATTAAACAGAGAATTTTTCGCTGCTGCTCAGTCAGATTTTCTGGTTTTTGGGCTATTCCTAAAAGAGCAAATATATAAAAGGGGCGACGCAACTGCATCCATAGCAGGGGGAGAACACCAATGGCGGCAACTAACAATAGCTCCATCCAGACCGGCAAAAATGGCTCGCCTACAGACAAAAACAATAAGCAGAGTACTAAAAAAACAGGCAATGTCGCCAATCCAGCGACGTGAATCCACAAAATAGGTTCAGAGCGAAATGAATGCATATTATAAAAAGTTATGAGTTAAGAGTTAGGAGTTGGGAATTAGCAGCTTTTAACTCCTAACTCTCAATTTACCACTCCTAACTTCTAACCATTTTACCCTCAACACTATCTCGTTAAGGTGAGAGTGCGACGCTTTGTAACCATCTGATAGGCTTCGATGATGTCACCTTCAACCCAATCATTGAATTTATCGATGCCGACACCGCATTCATAACCGGCGTTGACCTCACGGCTATCTTCTTTCATCCGTTTTAGGGAGTCAAGGACGCCTTCAAAGATCACCTTACCGTTGCGTCGCACTCTGACTTTGCAGTTGCGAACTAGCTTGCCAGATTGAACGTAGCAACCGGCAACCGCACCACGACCGACTGGGAAGACGGCACGTACTTCGGTTTGACCCAAGGGTTCTTCCACCAACTCTGGTTCCAAAAGACCTTCCAAAGCATCTTGGATATCTTCTAGGAGTTTGTAGATGACGTTATATTCCCGGACATCGACACCTGCTTCATCGGCAGCTTGTCTAGCGCCACTGGCAAAGGTGGTGTTGAAGCCGATAATTACAGCGTTACTGGCAGCTGCTAAGTCGATATCTGTCTCGGTGATTTCCCCAGCAGTAGCCAACAGCATCCGAATTTGAACTTCGTTTTGCGGGATTTGCTTGAGCGCTCCCACAATGGCTTCCACGGAACCTTGTACGTCTCCCTTCAAGATCAAGTTGAGTTCTTTCAACTCGCCTTCTTGTGCTTGAGCCGACAGGGTTGTAAGGGTAACACGACCCTGTAACAAACGGGATAGGCGTTGTCTGTCTGCGCGATCGCTAGCGAGTGCTCTGGCTTCTTTCTCGTTCTGGAAGACCTCGAACTCGTCGCCGGCTGCCGGCACATCACTTAAACCTAGTACCTCGACAGCAAAGGAAGGAGAAGCAATGTCTACTCTCTTACCTCTATCGTCCACCATCGCCCGGACTTTACCGAAGGCAGAGCCAGCTACTAAGATATCTCCCACATGCAGGGTACCATTCTGAATTAGCAGGGTAGCAACTGCTCCCTTAGCTTTATCCAGATGTGCTTCAATGACAGTTCCCTTGGCGGTACGATCGGGGTTGGCAGATAGTTCTGCAACCTCTGCTACTAAGAGAATCATCTCTAAGAGCGTATCCAGATTTTCACCTCTGATGGCGCTCACGGGAACCATGATTGTCTCACCGCCCCAGTCTTCTGATGTCAGACCATACTGGGTCAGTTCTTGTTTAACCCGCTCTGGCTGTGCCCCTTCTTTGTCAATTTTGTTGATTGCAACAACAATTGGCACTCCCGCAGCTTGGGCATGACTAATGGCTTCAATGGTTTGGGGACGGACACCATCATCAGCAGCTACTACTAAGACGGCAATGTCTGTTACCCGCGCTCCTCGTGCCCGCATAGCTGTAAAGGCTTCGTGACCAGGAGTATCCAGGAAGACTATCTGCTGAGGTTTGCCCTCATGTTCCAAATCTACATGGTATGCACCAATGTGTTGAGTGATACCGCCAGCTTCGCCAGCAGCCACTTTGGTTTTGCGAATTGAGTCGAGCAGAGTTGTTTTACCGTGGTCTACGTGACCCATAATTGTCACGACTGGCGGACGGCGGTGGAGATATTCTAGGTCTTCTGCACCGACCATTTCCGTGATTTTCCGAGCTTCTGCTTCTCGTTCGACGGTTTCAACTTCTATTTCTAGTTCTTTTCCTACTAGGGTAATTGTGGGAATATCTAGGTTTTGAGTGATACTCACCGCCATACCTTTCAGGAACAGGATTTTGACAATCTCTGTATCGGCAACGCCTAATACGTCAGACAGTTCTTGCACAGTCAACGGCCCTGTGATCGTCACTTTTTCGGGGCGATCGCGCTTTGTCTCGGCTTCTTGGCGACGGTTTTGGTGATGGTCGCGCCCACCAGATTTGGAACCAGACCTGGAACCAGACTTTCTGGCTCTTGCAGTTGGGGCGCTAGCAAGGGTTGCACCTGGCATCTGTACAGGTCGAGTCGCTTTTGGTTTGGGAGGACGAGCAATAGAAAGGCTGACTTGGACTGTGGCTGGTGAATCTATATCGTCATCATCCAGCAAATCTTCTTCAAACTCATCATCAAGTATGGGTTTGATTCGCTTGCCTTTGACGCCAGCTTTTGCCTTTTCTTTAACTTCGTCAATTATTTCCTCTTCTACCCACTTTTTGCCGCCTTTGGTCGGTCGAGGCGGACTTGGGCGTTTCAAATCGAGCAGATCCGGTGTGACTGGTTCATCACCCAATCCTTGCGATTTGCCCGCTATGCCCGACATCTGTCTGGGTGGAGTCGCGATCGGCATTGCGGCTGCTACTGCTTCACCTGGACGTGCCGGTCTGGGTCGTTGTCCCTCTCCCAGTTGTGATGGTGCAGATGGTCTATTGCCCCTCTGCTCTGGTCTGCTGGGTGCAGGGGTAGGACGACTTGTCCTTTGTGGCGCACCTGGTGGAGACTGGTCTGTTGGCAGTTTAGCGACTCTTGGCTTAATTTGCTCGCGATCGCCTTCTGCGGGTCGTACCCGTTGGTCGCGTTTGAGGATCGGTTTATCTGCCTGAGATACTGGCGCCTCATCTGCCACCACCTGGGCTTCTTCCGCCGCAGGTCTGGCTGGAGGAGCAACTAATTGTGGTTTGATCGGTTTTTCCGATTTTGGTCTCGGTGAAACTGTTTTTTCCGGTTTTTGGGATGCTATTTTTTCCGGTGCCGGATTTGGATTAGGCGTTTGTTCCAAGTCAGCGATCGGAGGTTGCTCTTGAGTCTCAGATTGAGTCCGGGGCACAGGTCGAGTTGGTGCTGCCGGTTTTAGGGGTGAGACTGGTGTAGCGAAAGGCCGTGGAGGAGAGGGAGGATTAGCTTCAGACAAGGCAGCTTGGGTATTGTTAGCAAGTGACGCCTCTGGGGCGTTGGGAGTAGTATTTCTCAATATTTTGGGTTTGCGTATTTCCAAAATTTGCTGTTTGTGGGGTGCAGCAGGTCGGTTACGTCCGCCGTTGGGTGGTGAATTCGGCTTATGGCTGGTTGTACCTAGTTCCTTTTTGGCTGACACATTCGTAGTTGCTAGCTTTTCTGCTGCCGCCCGGATGTTTTCTGCCTCGGATTCTGAAATCGTGCTGCTATGGCTTTTGACCGCAATATCGAGCTGGTCGCAAATTGCTAGTAGCTCTTTGTTATCCAAATTCAATTCCTTTGATAATTCATAAATTCTAACTTTGCCGTTGTTCATCCACTCTTCCCCTTTAATTTACAGTTTTAGCGGATGGTTGCCTGGTTTGCGACATCTCCATCCTTGGATTACTGTTTTTAGACTGCCGTTCAGTTTTTGCCGGTGCCTCCAATCAGGAAAGAGAGATGTTTCGGTTTAATAATGGCATCCCCACCAGGAATGATGGTTGAGGGATACCCATAAAAATTTCTTAAATAAAAGATTTTTATAGGAACCCTTGACGCCGAACTGCGCCTGAGCGCTACCAGGTTGCCATTTTGTAGTTTCTTGTTTTGTTGATTCTGAGTCTTCCACAACACAATTGATTACATCTTGTTCTGGGAATGTTGCCTCGCCCCTCCTTATTGGAGAGCCGAATGCCTTTTACACCCATTTACTATTTTGGCACTAACCTTAACGATCAACAGAGAGTGTAATGAAAGCGCGACTTCGGCTTTCGACACAATTTCTCTAATGATGACGTCACAAAGTTGTTCCAACTAAATTTGGTTTTGGGTATTACTGCGGGCTAGACGTTGCGACAAGCTTTGGTACAGTGCTTCTGGCACTGATGCATGTAGCGATCGCCCTAGTCGATTTTTTTTTTGAGCCGCTTGTAAGCAACTCGTTTCTGGACAAATATAGGCAGAACGCCCCATGCCCTGATCCAATTGTACCTTTCCATCGGGAAAGACGCGGACAATCCGCCAAAACTCATCTTTTGAGCCTACTTTACGGCAACTAATACAGCGCCGATAATTTGGTTTCATCGGTTCTTTGCGATCTCAGTCCAGGATTTGGGATGTAAAAAGAAGTTTATTATTACTATTTTTTACTTATACCAAGTAGCTTTTGAGAAAATTATCCTTGAGACTGAGATTACAATATTACAGTATCAAAACTTTACAAAATTAATCAATTATTCATCATCGTTATTGTCAAAACTATCTTCCTCTTCTAATTCATTCTGATTTTCATCCTCGAATTCTTCTTCATATTCAAGATCGTCTTCTTTTGATTCCTCTGATTGATATTTTGTTCTGACAGCTGCAAATTTAGTATCTTCTGCTGCATAGTCATACTTAGCTTTGTCTTTAATGTCTATTTTCCAACCAGTCAGACGGGCTGCCAAACGGACGTTTTGCCCTTCTTTCCCAATGGCCAGACTTAATTGATCTTCAGCTACCAGTACGTGAGTTTGCCGCGATTCTGGGTCCATCAGGCGTACTTCATCTACCCGTGCTGGACTTAAGGCATTAGCAATGTATGTCGCTGGGTCTGGCGACCAGCGAATTACATCTATTTTTTCACCGCGTAATTCGTTGACTACCACTTGAATTCGCGATCCCCTAGCTCCAATACAAGCACCTACTGGGTCTACATCGCGATCGAGAGTATCTACTGCTATTTTAGTTCGGGGACCGACATAACGGGAAGGGGGGTTTGCCTCCCTAGCTACGGCAACAATCCGTACCACTTCATCTTCAATTTCTGGGACTTCGTTGGCGAAAAGATAAACCACCAAACCAGCATCAGCACGAGACACAAGCAACTGTGGACCTCGTTGCTGACCTTGGGAGACTTTTTTCAGATATACCTTGAAGGTGGCATTTGCCCGATAATTATCGTTGGGCAACTGTTCCCGCTTTGGTAATTCGGCTTCTACTTCTGGCTGACCAAAGCCGCTGCTAACTGCTAGAACCACTGATTGCCGCTCAAACCGCAGGACTCTTGCTTGGAGAACAGTTCCTTCTAAATCTTGGAACTCTTCTTGCACCATCTGGCGCTGTTGATCCCGTAATTTTTGCGCCAATACTTGCTTAGTTTGCATTGCCGCCATCCGACCAAATTCTCCTTGGTCGGGGGTAACATCCAGCACTACAGAGTCTCCTAACTGCGCTTCGGGAGCGACTTGTTGAACTTCGTCTAGAGAAATTTGGTGGTCTGTATTATCTACTTCTTCAACAATGGTTTTGGTGGAAAGAACGCGAAATCCTTCTCCTTCAATATCGAGTTCTACTTCAAAATTTTCAAAATAATCTTCGTCAAACTGTTTGCGCTCTAAATTTTGGGCGCGGCGATAGCGTTCATAGCCTTTGAGTAGTGCTTCTCTAATAGCTGATTGAACTGCAAGCCGGGGTAAATTCCGTTCGCGACTTATACTTTCAATTAATTCTTTTAATCCAGGTAAAGTAACCATTGACATAAGCAATCTCCTTTAAAAATTAGGAACTAGAGACTGGGCGTTGGACATTGGGCGTTGAGCATTGGGAAGAGGACAAGGAGACAAGGAGAATTGGGGGCAAGGGGAAAAACTTGTTGCAAGTTCTCACCTCTTGTCACCTTGTCACCTTGTCTCCCTTGCTCCTCTGCTCCTCTGCTCCTCTGCTCCTCTGCCCCTCCAATACCTAGTCTCTAGCCTCTAGCCTTAGTAACTTGTTTATCGGCGCTCCTCTAACTGCACCTTAGTAATTAGGGAGCGGGGAATTTCGACTACACGACCTTTTTGATTTAAGTAAAGTGCTGTCTCATCCCGACGAATCAACTGACCAATCCACTCTTGTTGTCCGTCGTAGGGTGGCGAAGTGGAGATAATAACAGGAAATCCTTTAAAGGAAATAAACTCCCTGTCTGTTACCAGTTGCCGCGAAATACCAGGACTAGACACTTCCAAGACGTATGTATCTGGAACGATTTCCGCAGCATCTAAGGAGGCTTCTAAAGCACGGCTCATCTTCTCACAATCGTTCAACCCAGTGTCTTGCTCAGGATTGCGAATGTCTACCCGCAACACTGGTGGACTCTGGTTGGTGTGAAAAACCACGCCAACCACTTCCAATCCCAGTTCTTCTGCCACTGGTGTCGCCAAATCAATAATTTGTGGAACTAAAGGATGAGCCATGAGAGAATTCAATAAAAAAAGTGGGCATCGACCCACTTCCTGCGATAGGTATATCTTCCAAGAAGTCTTGTGACGAACCAGATTATGATTCGCCTAATTCGAGTTTAGCGCATTTCTTTTATAGTCGTGTATTGGGCATTGAGCATTGGGCATGGGGCATTGGTTATTCTTCTTG
>NZ_JADEXF010000187.1 GCF_015207245.1 Nostoc cf. edaphicum LEGE 07299 | reverse complement strand
GAATATAACATCAAGAAAGAATTTTATGCAAAAGAATTAGGAATTTTGTACTACGTTGTGTATAGTCCCCTGCGGCGTAAAAAGTCGCCTTTGGAAGTGTATCGCTTAGTCGATGGGGAATATATCTTAATGTCAGGAAATCCTGTTTGGCTACCAGAAATTGGTTTAGGAATTGGGCGAGAACGAGGAATTTATCAAGGTATAGTGCGCGAGTGGCTGTACTGGTATGACGAAGAAGGGCAAAGATTGCTGACACCAGAAGAACGCATTAGGGAAGCGGAAGAACGCACAGCTTTTGAAGAACAGCGACGGGTGGAAGCAGAACAAAAAGTGAAAATATTAATTGAAAGGTTGAATGCACTTGGTGTTGATCCAGAAAGTTTGGATTGAAATTTTTGATTAATCTAGTTATTGAAATTTTTGATTAATCTAGTTAAAGGAGAGAGTAAATCTATTTTTTGCAGTGAAGTAATAATAATGTTCATTTGATTCCCTCTCTCTGTATCCATTCAGTTATCCACCCAGGTTTGCAAGTCGGCAATCGCTCAACGCTCAACACAAGTTCATCCAAAACTAGATTAATACCCCGCAGCTTGAGCAAGAAAAGTATGTTGTCCGCTCTGTCCATTAGCGTTGTTGCTTCAGCTTTGTCCAGGCATGGGCCAAAAACTAAATTTTTGCCATCGTCGTAATCAGTACCGACTACATACCACCACTGCACCTGCTCAAACTCATTTTTTCGGATTGCTTCTTCAATTTCCGTAGGGTGAGCAGCCGCATAAGCCCAAGCATTCACTAAGTCAGCAGCAATCAAATCAGGATAATCGACTAGTAGTTGTGCTTCACTAATACCAAAACGACGAGATTCTATAAGTAACCAAACTGAGATGTGAGTATTTGCAATACAGGCATCACCGCCGCATATACCAGGAGTTTTTCTAATTTCATGTGAACCTTGACTTAAGGTTTGGATCAAAATCTGTATGGCTTCAGCCTTCTCGGTAGGAGTTAATGCTAAGAGTTGTGTTTCTAATTCTTTGAGGGTCATAGATTAACTAAATTTTGCAACTTTTTCTGCCTTAATGTTAATTAGCTTGCTGGCTAGGGAATTATATATAAAGTAACTCATAGCTTGATAGTACAAATCGTAAAAGCTTGTTGCTAAATAGATTCGGTTACAAAAATATTCATCAAAAATATGGAAGTTAAATTAGGATTTGGAGCAGTCCCAAGACCTCAATATGTTTTTGTCAAAAAAGACAACGATCACTGCTGGTATATGCTCTCAGAAAATGAGCAAAAAATCCCTATTTATGACAAAGCCTTGACTGGGGTGATAACCGAAATAAAAATTGATAGACAAGTTGAAACTGCCTTTGGAAGAGTTGGAAAAATAGATTTATCTATTTTGGCAGACAAACCTTATATCGTCCGCTCAGGAAAAGATTCTTACTTTTCTAAAAGCTTGTTGCTGTCTTTGGATGCTCTTACTTCTGAACAACTGCGTAATCCACTTACTATTAGCGTCAGCCCAGGAGATAGTAATGTAGTTTTTTGTAATATTTACGAGCCAGTCACTTATCGCTCTGTAGGTGTTAGTTGGGATGGACATAATGAAATTGATTGGCAAACTCTAGGGCAAAAAGTCAGTTTAAAAATTGATAGAATTCAAAATTTAAATCAAGAGCCAATACAAATATCTACTAAAACAACGGCATCAGAAATTCATGCAGTTTTGATAGCTCAAAGTAACACATATTTAGCCCAGTTAAATTGGACTCCAGAGCAGGGAAGGGATTATTTGCAGCAAAAATATGGCAAGCGATCGCGTCTACAACTCACTGATACAGAAATTCTGGACTTTATTGATTACTTGAAGCTACAACTAACCCAAAACTGCTCAACTTAGGTGCTGTTATGTGAACTTGGGATAATTGCGATCGCCCTTTTGCTACACTTTAGATGCTAGGCTGGAATAATTGCGATCGCAGAATTAGAGTTAAATAAAAGTACCCGATATTAAAATACTTGCATGAATTCAAGGGCTGATTTGTTGACTCGCATTACTCAAACTCCTGGTCAGTGTGGTGGTCGTCCTTGTATTCGAGGCATGAGGATTCGTGTGAGTGACATTTTAGAAATGTTGGCTGAGAATGTCAGTGTTTCTGAGATTTTAGAGGATTTTCCCGATCTTGAACTCGAAGATATCCAAGCCTGTCTATTGTTTGCAGCACGGCGAACTGACTTTCCTCGCTTGACAGCATGAAAATTTGGATTGATGCTCAGTTGCCTCCTACATTAGCACTTTGGCTGACTGAGACTTTTGACGTAGAGGCTACTGCCCTAAGAGAGCTTGGATTACGAGATGCTAAACTGTCTCCTCACTTTCAGGGAAAATTGAAGTTGCGTACTGTAATGAGAATGATGCTAAATCAAGCTGATCTTCTCGTTGACTGGCAACTTCTAACCAAACTGGAATTGCATCTTGTAACATTTCTAACAAATGTTCATAGCTGTCTCCCCAAGTGTGACATCCTGGTAGGGCAGGTACAGAACCACACCACACGCCGTCTTCTTGCCAGATAACTGCTTTAATTTTCATCGCCAATCATCTCTACAAGATTGCGACTAATATTCTAGCGTCAAGCCGAGTGCGATCGCCGAATGGCCCGTCGTAGACATCGCTTGTTTCCTGCACTGAGGTTATTGCTAAAGACATCCAATTTAGTATTGTATTAGGTTGACTTCGCCTCAGACGCTGGATAAGCTTTATGTGCTTCTGCGTAAATCTTTAATGCCACAGCCATCTGCTGTTCGGCAGTCTCTCCCTGTTCTTTGAACCAAGCAAAAGTTTCAGGATCTACCTTAACTGTTATTGTTACAGGTGACTTGGGCATTCGCAATTGTGCTTTAGCAAAAAATTCTTCTGACAAGGGTGGAATATCTGACGTATCGATGTCTTCGTCATTCATTGCATCGACTCTAACCCAATCGGTTCTTGAGGTATTGTTCATAGCGTTTTCGTTCATGAGACAGTGCCTTTCTTAATGAGATGATCCGAACCATTTCTTCACCTGGCTCGGTGTAAATAACTACTACAATTCGTCCATCAAGTAGTCCAATACCGAGATACCGTTCCTCTCCATAGTCTTCTCGTTCATCTAGGTAGACAAGCATGGGTACATTAAACACGCGGAAAGCATCAGCAAAGTCCAAACCATGCTTTGTAATGTTGCTTTGGTTTTTACGCTCATCCCACTCAAACTTCATGGACTCAATATACCAGTGATACCCGGAAAATCAACTGCTTTAATTTTCATCACCAATCATCTCTACAAGGTTGCGACTGATTATTCTAGCGTCAAGTGGAGTGCGATCGCTTGTCCATTGCATTCAGGTATTAGCCTCCCAAAGGTGCGATCGCACTCAACACGAGCAGGATTGACAACTGCATTCATCGCAGTCTCAAATTTATACATTCTGAATGTTCATTAGTTGGTATCTCCGGGAAAAATCAGTATAAGGTGATGCCTCGGTTTTATGTTTAACCCGTAGGCAAGTACTAATCAAATACTAATCACATCAGGAGTATTTCATGATTCCACTGATTTTGGGTGCTGCTGCTTTGGCTACTGGAGCCTTTGGAGCGCTAAAAGGTGCTGAAGGCATTGGCAATATGAATCAGGCAAAAGAAATTGGTGAACAAGCTCAACAAAAATACGAAACTAGCTTGCAAAACTTAAAAGCAGCGTGGGAAATTACCAACCAGTCAGCAGAAGTCTATGGCCAAATGCAGCTTCGTATCAAACAGGGTACAATTTCAAACTTTATAGCTTTTATTGAGAGAATTGGTCAGCGAGCTTCCCAAAACAATCTGGACATTTTAACTGGATTAGACATTTCCACTCAGCAAATTCAGGAGTACAAAAAAGAAGTTATCAAAGCTGAACAGTGGGTACAAGGTGGTGTGTCAGCAGCCGTTGCAGCCTCAGCAGCAGGTTCTAGTGCAATTATGTTAGCAAGGAATGTAGGTACTGTTACTGTTTCCAGGTTTTTTGGATTGTGGGCTGGTGAAGTTGCTATCTCACAAGTTGGTGGTGCTGCGGCTTGGACTGGAGCCATAACTTGGTTAGGTGGTGGTACTAGTATAGCGGTTGGTGGTGCTGTATTGGGAGGTATTACACTCGGCCCAGCATTAATGGTTGGTGGTTTTCAACTTGCTGGTAAGGGTGAGGAAGCTTTGACTAAAGCGCGGGAGTATGAAGCTAATGTCAACATAGAGATTGCCAATATTGAAGCCGCTCAAGATTTTCTATTACAGGTTAAACGGCGAACAGTGGAACTTGCTAATTTGGTGTGTAATTTAAACAATCGTGCTAAATCTGCACTTCAAGAGCTTGAAGCCCAACCTTTTAATCGCGATCGCGATGCTAGAAAGTTTCAAGAAGTAGCACTTTTAATTAAAGCACTTGCAGAAATTATGAAAATTCCTATTTTAGATAATGAAGGGCTATTAAACCCTTCTACTTTAACCATCCAAGCTAAATACAAAACTCTGGGAGGTATTTAGCAATGGTTTTACCAAGTATCGGTACAATATGTACTGCGGTTAACGCCACAAAATCGTTAGTGACCATTGTTTCCAGTTACAAGCAAATTGGAGAGCAAGAACAGACTAAAAGGCGTGAGATAGCAGCTTTAGAAAAAACACAATGTGTTGAAATAGTTTCTTCAGCTTATGGTGAATATAAAATAATTGCCGAACAAGAACAGACAAAGAGACGAGAGATTGAAGCTTGGGAAAACGAAACAATCACCAAGATTAATGCCCAGCGAGAGTTACTGATGGCGTATCTAGATCGCTCTTTTGATGAACGTGCAGAAAACTTTCGCGCTTTGTTTGCTGTTGTTGATAATGCGATCGCATCCGGCAATAATGAGCAACTAGCCCTTACCTTAAATTCAATCACAGAAATTGCTAAATCAAGCCCTTTCAAAGACCTTGCAAATTTAGCTTCTGTTCGCGCCGCCCTAGATGATCCAGATCATGAATGGACATTTTGATTTTATAACAGTGCGATCGCTCTCCTAAAACTTTTTAAAAAGCCTGCCAGTGTAGGCTTTTTTTATGTAGTATGAGGCTTACAGTGCAATATAATATATTGCAAGATAACTTTCACAAGACGATGAGCAAAGAAAATATTACGTTTCGGATAGATAGCGATCGCAAAGCTGCACTTGATGCGATCGCAATTCATTGCAACTGCGATCGCAACTACGTACTTAATGAAGCGGTAGCCACTTATCTAGAGATGTATCAGTGGCAAACCGAGGAAATTCAAAAGGGTATTGCTGAAGCGAATGCTGGAGACTTTGCCAGTGATGAGGAAGTAAAAGCGACTTTTGCAAGACTCACCAATGTATATTAAGTGGCTGCGTAATGCGCTTCATACCACACAGTCACAATTACACTTATCAAATATCGCTTGCTTCCGGTAGCCAGTCTTCATCCAACACTAACTCTAAAAAATATGGGCACTCTTCTGGAAACACGGAAATTTGTATCCCCGTTTGCTTGGCTGCTTGCCGACGCGCCCTTTGATAACTTTCCTCAAGTTGCTCTGTAGGATAACTCTTAAGACTAGGACTATCTTCTATTGCTAACTCAATTTGGGTGCGAGAATCAGTGATGGAATCGAGCCAACTATCTGAGCGACGCTGGGGTTGATATTGCCACTTCAGCAAATGCAAAAGTAAGCGAGTTAGTTGACTGGCAATACCCCGACGTTCACTTTTGCCCAAGCCTTCAACCTCTTCAATCAGATGTTCTACATCAACTTCATGCCAGTGATGCGATCGCAATAGTTGGGCTGTCTGTTCAATCCACAAGTTAAAATCTGCTTTATAAGTTGCGCTCATAGCCGTTCTCGATCTTAGGCAAGCCAAAATATCCTTATTTTCCAATACGCTCAAGTTCCTCTCGCAATACTCGCCTTAATGTCTCTTCTAACGGTTCACGGCGCTGCTGAATGTACTCACGCAAGGCATCGTTAATCAAAGTTTGGTAATTTCCCCCACCTGCTGCGTGAACTTGGTCACGAAACCATGCTAGTACTTCATCATCTAGGCGAATGGTAATTCGAGTTTTGCCTGTTTGTATTGATTCAATCGCTCCCCGCTTGCCCTCGCTAAAATCATACTCAGCTTCCATCACTTATCCATCCTCATATTGCTTTTGTTCATAGCGCGTAGCTTTGCGGGCAGAAATCAATCGAATCTCATCATTGCGCCATGTATACACAACTACTAAAACTCGACTGAAAGCATCTATCCCAATAGTGATAAATCTCTCTTCATCAAAACGTTCATCTGTGATAGTAATTGCTAAATCGTCAGAAAATACGGTTACTGCATCAGCAAAGTCAACACCATGCTTGTGAAGATTGGCTGCTGCCTTATCCCTATCCCACTGATACGCCATCTAAATCTATTGTATGCACATCCGTGCATATTAGCAGATGAAGAGTACTAAGCTGCTGTACTTCTGTATGTTTTCATCAAGCCTCAAAAATCTTCATCGTCAACAAAAAATTCCGCATCGTCTTCTAATCGAGAATTACGCTGCCCAATACCAGCAAGCCCCCACAGAGGTTGCAGCAGTGCCATGCCAATTAACCCGACAACGGCACTAAAAGCTAGCACTAAAC
>NZ_JADEXF010000186.1 GCF_015207245.1 Nostoc cf. edaphicum LEGE 07299 | reverse complement strand
CCCTTCAATATAATTCAAAATCTCGCTCATGTTTCTGTGTCCAAAAAGCTCTCTAATGTTCTCTTACCATAGAACGTTACTATTTTGGAGATGTCTATTGCCAAAATTAATGTTAGTAGAGAAGAAGTAACACGCAGTTACACCCCTCAATTACAGGGTGAGATTCCCGTAATTGTAATGGAATTTATTTCCGATACACAGGAGACAGAATATTCTATCAAAGCGACATATCCCCCAGGAAAATGGTTTTTCTACGAGCGCATCTTAAAAGTGCCAAACTACATCATCTTTGAGCCAGATAGCGGCAGTATCGAAATGTATCGCTTACACAACACAGAACAGTATATTTTGCAAGAGCCTGATGAAAATCAACGCTGCTGGATAGCCGAAATGAATCTTTACCTTGGGGTGTGGCAAGGTACTCGTGAAAACCGCACAGGAAAGTGGTTACGGTGGTGGGATGAACAAGGAAACCTTTTGCCTTGGGGTTCCGAGTTAGCCCAAGAGGAACGCCAACGTGCCGAACAGGAACACCAACGTGCCGAACAAGAACGCCAGCGTGCTGAACGACTAGCAGCACAATTGCGGGCGGCAGGAATTGAGCCAGAAGTCTGATGAAATTTTTTAGGAAAAATGGAAAGCTACTGATCCCCGACTTGTTTGACAAGCAGGGGATCTTATTTCTCACAAATGATTAAGTAGGGCTAAATACCAGTTGTTAGGCAAGACGAGGGTTTAACAACTGCGATCGCCATAGGTTTATTAGGATTGAATATACTGCTATTGTAGGCTTGATAATTTGCCAAGATTTTATATGAATGCTTGGATTATTTAAACATGATAACAACTTTGACAGGAGAATTAATTCCTGCACCCACAGAGAAAGCCACTGCTGCAACTGCACGAGCTATCATTGCGGAACAAGAAGCTGCTCAAAAACGAAAAGCAGAACAATTAGCAGAACGTTTGCGTCAGTTAGGCGTGAATCCTAATGAACTAGATGAATTCTTGTAGCTTCACGAGTCTTTTCTGATAGGCAGCATAATTTTCTGCTTTTAAGGAATCACCTGCACTAAAAATTTTTATAGCCGATAGCGAAGCAGCTATTTGATAGCGATATTGGCTTTCAGAAAGATTAATTTTTGAGAGCGATCGCATATTTAGCACTTGAAATACATATAATATTCCTTTCAGCAAGTCTATAGCAACCTCAGTTTTTATGAAAAACCATGATGTCACGCTATATCCTTACTGTTCCTCAACTCAGTTTTAATTGGGTTACTAAGGGGAAAATAAGGTTCAGCAGCAAATCCCAAAGGCGATGCCCTAAACATTTGCAGATATTACCGCAGACACTGATTATGTTGCAGCAGTTAAAATACTTAAGTATGAGTAATACGATCAAACTACTCAGGTTAAAATCGTCTATTTGGTAACACAAGACCATCAGAAAATTGTAGAAAAGTGTATTTCCTTGTCTCGATAGTGGTGCTAACCTCAATTTAAAGGATGTTATCAGCCTTTATCTGCTAGAGTTTCTGACTTTCAGCAAATTAGATAATTTATCAATAACAAAATCGCTAGGAGTGCGATGATGATGTCACAGTCCCCTATGACAAGGCCAGAAATAGCTGCTGGAACTCTAATCGATAACCGCTATATTATCCAAAAACTTCTAGGACAGGGAGGATTGGGACGAACTTACTTAGCATTTGATACTCGTCGGTTTAATGAAGCCTGTGTTCTCAAAGAATTTGCACCCATTGGCACAGGCGAAAGTGGACTGGAACAATACCGTAACTTATTTAAAAGAGAGGCAAAAATTCTTCATCAATTGCAACATCCTCAAATTCCCAAGTTTTTGGCTTGCTTTGAAGGAGATGGCCGGCTATTTCTAGTACAAGAGTATGTTGACGGTAAAACATATTCAAGACTGCTAGGAGAACTTCAACGTCAAGGAAGAAATTTTTCTGAAGACGAAGTTATACAGTGGCTAAAAAATCTGCTGCCTGTTTTGGAATATGTCCATCAGCACAACATTATCCATCGAGATATTTCTCCTGACAACATCATGTTACCCGATGGCAAGGATCTGCCAGTGCTGATTGATTTTGGGGTAGGCAAGCAAATTGCTGACATTAACGAGGGGAGAAGTTCCAACCACCAGGTAACGTTTGTTGGCAAAATGTCCCTTGTAGGCAAAGTTGGATATGCTCCCCGCGAACAGATTAGTTTGGGTTTATGCTCACCCTCTAGTGACCTTTATGCTTTGGGTGTAACTGCTATTGTATTACTCACAGCTAGAGATCCGTCTTTACTAATGGATCAATACTCACTTGAATGGAACTGGCGTGATTATACCTATGTTACTGATGGGTTTGCTCAAGTACTTGATTGCATGTTGGAAGATAGACCTAACAGGCGATATCAAACAGCCAGCGAAGTTCTTAGAGATTTAGAGCGTATTGGAGAACCAGAAGTGGCGATGTCTTCTGCAATCATGGTTGATGATGAGTTGCCAGCTACGGTGTTTAATCCTGAATTTCAGGCTATGTCGGTTATATCACAGTCATATAACCAACCTGAAGAAACAATTTTTAGTTCACCTACTAGTCCACCAAATGGACGACGAATTGAACAACAACAATCTTCACTCCAACCAGCATTTATCAAACATTGCCAGCAAGAATTAGCCTACCACATTGGACCAATGGCAAATCTGATTATAGAAGAAATACTAGCTCACAATCCTTATATTTCAGCTGACCAATTTATTGAACTTGTAACTAAGGAAATTCCTAATTTTCAAGCAGCTTTTGAATTCAAAAAAAGCTTATTTTCATAGATATGAGGAATAGTTTTTAATCTCTTAACTCATTCTGTAAGTTTAAGTCAAGAGAGCTGATAAAAGTAACAAGGTTTTCTAGCAAAGCTACACGCAACGTCTTCTACAGAATGTCATTACGTTAGCGTAGCCGTAGCTAGTCCGCGGGGAACAAGCTACGCGCAACGTCTCGTAGAGAGCGTCATTACGAATTATTATAATCGCCTGCACCTCCTTGAGTACGTTTGATTCTTTTCATCGCCATTTCTAAACTTAACTGCATCCGTTTAAAGGCTTTAGCTAAATTACCAATTTCATCATTAGACATCTGCTCAAATTTAACTTCCATATGTCCCGTACTAACTTCTTCGGCTATGCGAGTCATGCGTTTGAGAGGAATCACAACTTGTCGATTCAAGAACAAGTTGACTAACAGGATAGTCGCTATAAATATAGCTGATACAATCAAGATAATTAGTAAAGAAGACTGATTTGCTTTGTTAATGACATTCTTGGCGGGTACTGATATAATCTGAGCGCCAACAATTTCATTAAGTTTCCATCCAAATCCATTAGCAGCACCATAAAGACTAATCATACTTTGAGGTGCAGCTTCAGGTACACTATGACAGACCAGACAACTTTGTTCAGACACTGCTAAGGGACGAGCAATATAAAAGATATCCCCACCAGGAATTGAGCGAAATCCACTAACTTCTTTAAGGTCTGGTTTATTTCTGAACTGTTCTACAATTTCCGTCTCAAAACCGTCAGCCTTATCCCGAAGATTTGTGGGATTGAGAGTTGCTTCTTTATAAAAGAAATCACGGTAGTCTGTTGTTTTCCGTAAAATTTCAAACACTTCTCGTGCTGAGTATCCAGGAACGGTTTGCGGCAAAAATTCAGTAGCCAATTTATCAACTAGCTCTGGATTCACTTGAGTACTGGTGTATTTACGAACAGAACTCATTGTTTGGATCAGCATGAGACCTGTTGAGCTAATATCTTGTTTGGCATTCTCCCTGAGTAGAGAAGAAAGAGTAAATCCACTCAGGCTCAGACCAAATGTCAAAATCACCAATAGCAGGATTGTAAATTTTTGTTTCAAATTGAGATTCTTTAGCATAATTTTAGATTACCTACAAGTCAAATTATTATGAACAAATATGTCTAAAGTTACTGTTTACTCTAGCATGAGCAATCAACTTTCATATTTTTGTATAAAGGCATAGTTTAGGCAAAACTATGAGGGTATATTCAAACTTTATACTATTAGTAATTATTGAGGTTAATGAAAATGTTATCTAAGTAACTAAGTTCCAAAAAGCTACAACAGCAATTGAAATGGAATTCCCAAAAATTCGTGTTGGCTGTTCTCATACCGTGCCAAAATAAATACCAGCAATTGTCAAATATTACTAATGGTGTGGAATGCAGGAAAGTCTTTATTCGGGGGACGCTACATTATTGAAAGCCAACTAGGTGAAGGCGGAATTGGCATTACTTATCTTGCCAGAAATCAACGAAATCAACAGCGAGTGATTAAAACTCTCAAAGAAGAAATCCTGAATCACCCTGCCTGGATACTCCACCGGAACAAGTTACGGCAAGACTTTCGTGATGAAGCAGTTCGGCTGGCTGTGTGCCACCATCCTCATATAGTACAGATAGAAACCATCTTTGATGAAGGGAATTTGCCGTGCATGGTGATGGATTACATCGAAGGGGAAGACTTAGGACAGCGCTTGAAGCGAATAGGGATGCTATCAGAAGCAGAAGCGCTACTCTACATCCGGCAAATTGGCGATGCTTTGACCCTAATCCATTCTAAAGGACTGTTACATAGGGATCTCAAACCACGCAACATTATGATCCGCATTAATAAATTAGAAGCAGTGCTGATAGACTTTGGCATCGCTAGAGAATTTGTTCCTAATATGATCCAAAGGCATACAGTGTATCGTACTCCTGGTTTTGCCCCACCTGAACAGTATGAATCAGAAGCGCCGCGAGGAGAATACATTGATATTTATGCTCTAGCCGCTACTTTGTATAATTTGCTTACCGCAGTTGTACCAACTAGTGCAGATGATAGACGTCACAATATTAATTTAGAACCACCACAATATTTTAATCCCAACATCAGCAACAGGGTAAATCAGGCTATTATGTGCGGCATGGATTTGGAGTCAACGTATCGTCCCCAGTCTGTGCAGGAGTGGTTAGATTTATTAGACCCTGATACTGGTGAAGATGTAACCAAAATATCATCTACTTTGATAAAGCCTAGACTGCAACTACCTGTACCTATTGTATTAGATCGGCAGAACTGGCAATGTGTACAGACCCTCAAAGGTCATTCTAGTATGGTTCATGCGATCGCCATTAGCCCAGATGGGCAATTTATTGCTAGTGGCAGTAATGACAAGACCATCAAACTTTGGCAAGTCGGTACTGGCAAGTTAGTGCGTCAACTAGGTCGTTGGTCTTCTAGTCATTCCAGTATGGTTAATTCCGTCGCCTTTAGCCCAATCTCTTCATACCTTTCTTATCAAGGCGAGTCCGGTAAATCTGCGGGAGTTGCAGGCCTGAACCGGGGAATTTTAGCTAGCGGAAGTTGGGATAATACAATCAAATTGTGGGATGTCAAGACAGGCAAAGAAATTCGTACTCTCACTGGTCATACTAATTGGGTGAATTCCGTTACTTTTAGTCCAGATGGCAAGTTTCTGGCTAGTGGCAGCGCTGACTGCACAATCAAACTGTGGCAGGTACACACAGGCATAGAAATCCAAACTTTTACAGGTCATTCTGACCCAGTTTCGTCAGTTACTTACTCTCCAAGAACACCTGCAACCAATAGCCAGGATAGACAGCTGATAGCTAGTGGCAGTAATGATTACACGATTAAACTGTGGCAAATATACACAGGCAGAAACATTTACACACTCACGGGTCATTCCTTCTTTGTCAACTGTATCGCCTTCAGCAAAAATGGGGAAATTATCGCCAGTGGCAGTGCTGACAACACGATTAAACTGTGGCATGTAAATACAGGCAAAGAAATTCGTACTCTCACAGGTCATTCTGATTCAGTTTGGTCAGTCGCCTTTAGTCAGGATGGACAATTCCTCGCTAGTGGCAGTTGGGACAACACTATCAAACTGTGGCACATACACAGTGGTACAGAAATCAGCACACTTACAGGGCATTCCAACTATGTTAGATGCGTTGTCTTCAGTCCCGATGGCCAAACCCTAGTTAGCGGTAGTGATGACGACACTATTAAAATTTGGCGAAGGGGGTAGTAAATAATTCGTAATTTTTCTATGAATCTATAGATAGAACTGCGATCGCCCCAAATTTGTGACAATAATGACGGCAACCGTTATTTTTGAACAAAAATAAATTATATGGGCTTTGGTATTGGTGATTTATTCTGGATCTTTCTCCTTCTGACTTCTTTGCAACCCCTTTGGCAAAAACGTCAAATAGAATATCGGCGCTTGCGTGCTTTACAACAATTCCAGCAGGAACGCAAAAGTCGGGTGATTTTACTGATTCACCGTCAAGAGTCCATTAGCTTTTTGGGAATTCCCCTATCTCGCTACATTACTATTGAAGACTCAGAACAAATATTACGAGCAATTCGCCTCACACCGCCAGATGTAGCCATTGACTTAATTTTGCATACTCCTGGCGGTTTGGTTTTAGCTACGGAACAAATCGCCAGAGCATTAATTCGCCACCAAGCAAAAGTCACAGTTTTTGTACCCCACTATGCGATGAGTGGCGGTACAATGCTTGCCCTCGCCTCTGATGAAATTATTATGGATGCTAACGCTGTCTTGGGTCCAGTTGATCCCCAACTGGGTAACTACCCAA
>NZ_JADEXF010000185.1 GCF_015207245.1 Nostoc cf. edaphicum LEGE 07299 | reverse complement strand
ATTTTTACGGTTATTGATTTTTTAATTGGATACCAAAAACTAGTCGCGATCGGGTTGACACCCGCGCTACAAATATATGCAAATAATACAGATATAAATCCCTACAGCCGATTCATTAATTGCCAAGATTTTTGGAAATTTGATGCCTCCGGCGGACTACGCTAACGCAGCCCAAGTCTACTTACTTGAACTGTATCCTGCCTTACATCATACAGCAGATGTAATGCTGCTAACCGTGGTAGACATAATTAAATTTGTGGTTTGAGTTCGTTGCGGTTCTCCAAGCATGATAATTGAGCAGGTGAGTTGTCTCGCTAGCTGGGTTGTGACATCGCTAATGGCTAACCCTCCAGGACTAGTACGATTACGTATAAAAGGTAAAATTACTAAATCATATAATCTTGCTGCCTGCAAAATTGCTTGGGCAACATTTTCGTGAGCGATAATTTGAATTTCTGGGGCATTGGCCAAAGCCAATTTAGATACCAATAGGGAAAGATGCGATCGCCTCCAAGCAATTTTACTAGAACTAGTGCGGCGATCGCACACATTCAGCACAGTAATGTGGCTCTGATTTGCCTCTGCTAGCATCTGGGCAAATTGCACGGGTTGTAATGTCGGTGCTGTTAAATTTTCTATTGGTACTAAGATCCGCTGAATTTTTTTCGGTGATTCTACTAGACGTGTCACTGCTACTGGACAATGAGATGCCCAAAGCACACCATCAATCACATTCCCAAATAAACGCGCTCGTAACCCAGTCCGTTTACCCCAACCCATAACGATTAAATTAGCCTTTTGTTCGCGAGCCGCTCTGCTAATTCCTTGAGCAAAGGCATCATCAATTCGCAGCATTGGTTCTGCGCCTACGCCCAAGGCTCGACTTTGTTTAGTGGCTTTATTCAATAACCACTCACTCCGTTGTAGAGACGCTTCTAGCTGGGGCGCATCCATGTGAGCAGCAGCAGTAGCGATCGCTAAAGGTATAATTTTGCCATGAGATTGACGTGCTAATAACGCCGCCATTTCAATCAAATACTGCTGGGTCTGAGGATTATATATAGGTACGACTATAGTAAAAGCATTGTCTGTTTCTGATGCATTCTCCTCAACTAGGGGTGGTGCTGAATCTTCATCTGCTGGAGGGGAATTCAAACCAACAGCTATTCGACTGGTTATCAACGGCCCCAAGGTTGATGTGACGAGCATTAAAACAATCACACTATGTAATACTTCTACTGGCAGCAACCCAGACTGATATCCCACTAAAGTTGCTGCTAACGTTGTACCAACTTGGGGAAGTGACAGCGACCACATCGTTAGCATTTCTTGCCATTTATAGCGGTAAACCAGTTTTGTCAACAAAGCTGCAATCAATTTACTGACAATCAAACCAACTACGATCAACAACGTTAACTTGAGCGTGTTCAGATTATTTACAAAAGCGGGTAAATCGATCAGTAAGCCAAGGTCAACAAAGAAAATGGGAATGAACAGCACACTGCCAATAAATACCACCTTTTCTTTAACTGGGCCTTCACCCACAGCTTCATTCACTGCCAAACCCGCTAAAAAAGCACCAACAATTTTTTCTACCCCAATCAATTGAGCGCCCACAGCTGCTAGAAATACAGAAAGCAACACAAACAAAAACTTGTTTCCTTCCTCGTCTCCAGACCGTTTGAAAAATTCTTTGCCTGCCCAATCAAAGCCTGTCACAACGGCCACAGAGTAAATAACTAACCAACCAGACAAAGTGAGTAGTTTCGCAAAGCTGAATACTTCAGCATGAGCGACAGCTACACAAATGGCTAATATTAGTACTGCACCAATGTTTGTAAAAATCGTAGCTCCAATGGTGACAGAAACAGCTTCGTTGTTTATCACTCCCAAACGGCTGATTATGGGGTATGCCAAAAGGGTATAGGAAGCAAATAAAGAGCCAATTAAGATTGAAGTATTCCAGCCATAGCCTAAAATCAGCCCTACTAAGGTTCCCATGACTAGGGGTACACTGAAAGTAAAGCTAGCAAACCCAAAGGCACGACTTGTTTTCCGGCGAAACTGTTCTAAATCGATTTCTAGCCCAGCAACAAACAGCAAATAAATTAACCCAATGTCTGATAGTAGGTTAATCATCGGTGAGTCAGACTGAAAAAGATTCCAACCTGAAGGCCCAAGTACTAGCCCTGAAAAAACCAAACCCACTAATCCTGGTAATCTTAGCCGCTCAAACATGATGGGTATAACTAAGATGACCACCAACAAAATAGCAAAGGGAACAATTGGTTCTTTGCCAAGAACTTGGGAAGTTGGTTCCAGAACAAGAACTTGTGATATTAGTTCCATATATAGGAATTGAAGGGGCTATGGTAAAATAGCGATTACCTTGGGGGCGATCGCCCGATCAATATGAATAAATAGAGAAGCCACCTGACGAAAAATCAAAAATCTTCTTAATTTACACTAACTAGGCAATTATTTAAGAATTAACTACCTACGGGTGGATTTGACTCAAAATGAACCGTAAGCGATCGTAGTCGTCTTTAAGTAGCACACTTAAACTACGTCCAGCTTTAATTAGCCATTGTCGGTCAGCTTTGCGTAACTGGTATACATCTCGAATGGCAGCTGCGGTTAAAGACTCGATTGGCGCACCATTTATACAAAGCAGTGTCCGTAAAAAATCTAGTTCTTCTGTAAATTTAATGATAGCTTCTGGTTCACATCGATAAACAGCTTGATGAATTTGCGGAGGACGGGGTGGAAGATACTGATATACTCTTTGGTTATAACTTTTATTTTGCGAAGATAGTTCAAATCCCACGATCGCAGCCCGGAATTCTGTGCGGAGCATGGCAAATATTTGGGGTTGTTCTTCCCGTAAGTCTTGCAAGGACAACCCCAAAGCTCTCGCTCGGTGTACGGAATCTATGGGCATAGTTGTGGCATAATACACTACAGCATAAATTTTATTGCCAGATTCTTCATCTACAGAACAGACCCAACTACCAAAGGGTGGCATTGAGGGAAAGCTTAAATCTTCCGGTTCCAAACACTGAGCTAAAAATTCAGTACTAGTAGTTTCAATCACCTCCGCAATGTGGTTCGGATGGCGATCGCCAGTGGCAAACTGTGGTAAGGGGAGGCGCATAGTGATTTAGTCATTAGTCATTGGTGAGCCAGCGCGATCTTCTCCCAAGGGGAGACGCCAAGGGCGATGGGGGTTTCCCCCATGAGTGACTGGCGTTAGCGCAGCGCTAGCGAGGCACGAGCGTCACCCGTAAGGGTCATTAGTCATTAGTTTTTGCCAAATGACAAAGAACAAATGACTAATGACTAATCTTATTTGGCTTTTTTACGTCCGGCGGTGGTTTCTACGAGTTCCAATTCGCTCAGACGGAAGGTAACTAATTTATCCCAGTTACCACCTTCAAATAATACGGCTACTTTGCCGTCACTCACCCGTTGTACGAGTCCTTCGTAGCGATAATAGGTATCTGCGGGATTCTTGACGCGAACAGTTGCTCCAGGCAGAATCATTTTTTTAGCCTCGCTTGTTTCCTTTTAATAGCTTAATACTTCTTAAGAGTCATTAGTCATTGGTCATTGGTCATTTGCAAAGGACAAATGAGAATTGGACTTTGGACAAATGATCGATCAAACCGTAATGCGAGAGTCATTAGTTATTAGTAAGAAAGTCTGAGATAGCACTCTTACTGTTTAAGGTAGTTTGAATTAGTCTGAAAAGAGAAAGTTTTTTTGGCGGACTCTCTTGCGAGGTATGTACAAAAACTCTTGTATCTTTGACAAATGACAAAGGACAAATGACTAATGACGAATCAATAATACTTCTGTCTTTGTCGAAAATTTGCTACCGATTCTACTATTCCCAAGGAAATAAAGTTGGTCAGCATCGCAGAACGCCCATAACTCATCCAAGGTAGGGGAATTCCCGCCACAGGTGCTAAACCAACTGTCATACCAATATTGACAATCAGCTGAAACACAATCATGGACAAAACGCCAATAGCCAACAAAGAACCAAAGTTATCTTTGGCGGTTTGGGCAACATGCAGGAGACGGAAGCAAATTAAGCAGAAGACAAACAGCACTACTAAACAACCGACAAAACCAAATTCTTCCCCGACTGCGGAGAAAATAAAGTCTGTATGTTGTTCCGGTACAAAATTCAGTTGCGTCATTGGCCCCTTAAAAAGACCCCATCCCCAAATTTCACCGGCACCAATAGCAATGCGAGATTGGATTAAGTGATATCCAGCACCGAGTGGATCGTGATCGGGATTCATGAATACAGTTAGTCGGTCTTTTTGATACTCTTTCAAAATATGCTTCCAGGCGAAGACTCCTAATTCACCACCCAGGATATTGAGAGTCCAAGCACCGATAGTACCCAAACCAAATCGCCGCCAAGGAAGAGTTTGCCAGCCCACAATAGCCATCGCAACTGACCAAACTATCCCTAATGGGCCAAAAGATAGTTCTTTAAATAAAATTATCGGTTCTGCTAATGGCCAAGACGTACTAAATAAAATAGCGGCGATCACAGGAGAAATCATCAGAATTAACCAGCCTGGATTAGCATTTGCCCAGTAAAGCATTCCTAAGACGATCGCACAAAAAACCATTGATGTTGCTAAATCTGGCTGTAAAAATATTAATCCCCAAGGTACAGCGGTGATTGCCAGAACGCGGAAAACACCTTCGAGAGTAGAAGCAGTGCGCCTGTGTAGCAGAGCAGCTAAGGTGATGATCATGCCGACTTTGGCAAATTCTGAGGGTTGGACATTGAAACCAGCAATAGGAATCCACCGCTGTGCTCCTTTGGCGCTACTACCAGCAATCATCACTATGATTAAGCTGAAATTCGTTATTGCATAAGTTACCCAGTGCCACTGCATCAAAAGTTCGTAACGGATGCGAGATAAAAATAGGGCTATAAGCACGCCGATACCCGCTACCATCCAGTGCCACCACCAGTCAGTTACTGGCTGCTTCAGTTCCGTACTGAGAATCATCAGGCCGCCAAAAATACTAACAGCAATCGGCAAACAAAAAAGTAGCCAATCTATATGCTGCCAGGGCTTAACCCAAGACTTCCAGCGAATTTTGGGGAGCGATCGTTTTAACAACATTGTGCCAGTTTAGACTTTAGCTTTAATTGTTGGGAGTTGGGAATTGGGTATTGGGCATTGGGCATTGGTTATTCTCCTTTGCTCCCCTGCTTCCCCACTTCCTAATACCCAGTCCCTAGTATTCCCAAGCTTTAGCCCAGGAAGTAGATAGAAATCAAAATTTATAATTATGTCAGGGCAGCAACTGATACTTTACCAGCAATGGTAAGAGCGATCGCTATTAATGCTTTTGCTGAAGCTGAATCTGGGTCGCCAACAACTATCGGTACACCACTGTCACCACCAACTCGCGTGGAAATCTCTAGCGGCACGCACCCTAACAGTGGTACTCCCAATTCAGCAGCTGTTTTGGAGCCACCACCAGAACCAAAGATGTCATATTGCTTATCTGGTCGGTCGGGGGGAATAAAATAGCTCATATTTTCCACGATCCCCAATACTGGAACATTCATTTGCTGGAACATCCGCAATCCCTTGCGAGAATCTAACAGAGCTACGTTTTGCGGTGTGGTGACAATTACTGCCCCTGCCATCGGCACTGCTTGCGTTAAAGTTAACTGAGCATCTCCGGTTCCTGGTGGCATATCTACAATCAGATAGTCCAGTTCACCCCATTGCACTTGATAGAGAAACTGGCGAATTACACCATTGAGCATCGGCCCCCGCCAAATGACTGGTTGATCTCGGTCAATCAAAAAGCCCATTGAAACTAATTTGACACCGTGATTAAAAGCAGGTTCCAGGATTTCACCTGTTTCAGTGGAACGTACAGTAATTTGAGCATCAGACAAACCCAGCATGGTGGGGTCATTGGGCCCGTAAATATCAGCATCTAGCAAGCCGACTTTCGCCCCAGTTTGGGCTAGAGCCACTGCTACATTCACTGCAACCGTACTTTTACCAACACCACCTTTACCGCTGGAAACAGCAATGATATTTTTGACTCCAGAAATGCCAGTGCGATCGGGTAAACTTTTTTGTTGCGGTGTTTCTGCCGTCACTTCTATGGTGACATCTGTTACGCCTGGGAGTTTTTTGACAGCTTTCTGACAGTCTTCGACAATAAATTCACGTAAAGGACAGGCAGGGGTGGTTAACACTAAAGTGAAACTAACCTTACCACCGTCAATTTTTACGTTGCGAATCATATTCAGTTCTACCAGACTTTTGCGGAGTTCTGGGTCTTCAACTGGTCGCAAAATTTCTAAGACAGAGCGGGAATCGAGAACATCGTACATAAAAATTCAAAATTCAAAAAGAATAAATACACTTGTGCGGAACATCTTAGCTATTAACTGGATGCCTTCTTAATTAAGGTCAGCTAAGTTTTATCACTGTTACTGCCGTGATAAAACTTAGCAAATTGCATTATTACCTAATAGAATCTTAACTTTCTTTGGGCATTGGGCATTTAAAAGAGACAGAAGGGCAGGGTGCTACTCTTGCTGAGGGGAAAACTCTTCTCCCCTGCTCCCCTGCTCCCCGGTCACTGAGCGTAGCCGTACCCCTGCGGGGAAGCAAGCTACGCGCAGCGTCTCGTAGAGAAGTGCTGCTC
>NZ_JADEXF010000184.1 GCF_015207245.1 Nostoc cf. edaphicum LEGE 07299 | reverse complement strand
GTGATGCGATCGTCGGTTCCTCATTTTTGCAATGGCTGCAAATTCTCGATGAGGATGAAACCACGCAAGCGATCGTTTTAGTTGGTCAACCTGGTGGTGGTAGTGAAGAAGCAGCAGCACGGTACATTGCTGAGGCAATTGATAAACCAGTAATTGCCTACATTGCAGGTAGACAAGCGCCACCAGGAAAGAGTTGGCGTCAAACTGGGACTTTAGCAACAGTTATCGGACGCGATCCTAACTTTGGCACAGCTCAAAGTAAATTAGCTGCTTTCAAAGAAGCGGAAGTTACAGTAGCAGAACGCCCTTCTCAAATTCCAGAATTATTGCGAAAGGAAATTAACTAATTACTAATTTGTAATTCTTAACTACGAATTACGAATTACGAATTAGTTAGTCAGTCTTGGGAACGATTTTGAGGGAACAGATAGGCGATCGCAGCATAACCCGAAGCACTGAGTAAACTAATTAAAAAAGCAGCCATAATAAAAGTAGACATAATGTTAAACTCTATGCATTTCTAAAATCCTGGCATTCATCAACAAACCAAAATTTTGGATACTTTCAAATTAGCAATTGGGTATGACACAGCCATGACTACCTTATATCAATCCCTCGGAAATCAAGGTTTTGTCTCAAGCCAAAGGCAGAAAAAAGCGAAACGTACTACCAACTCCCAATTCGCTTTCTACCTGAATTTGACCGCCTTGTAATTCAATCAAACGGCGGGAAATAGTTAAACCAATACCAGTACCTCCCGAATGGCGATCGCGCGATTGATCGGCTCGCCAGAAGCGCTCAAACACATGAGGCAAATTTTCTGGAGCGATACCAATGCCTGTATCACTAACCGCAATCCAGAGTTGAGATACGTCAATCCCAACAGCAATGGTAATTGAACCTTCGTTAGTATAACGAACTGCATTACCTAGCAGATTAACCAATACCTGTTCCGTGCGGTCAATATCTGCCAATACAGGAGGTAGCACAGATGGACATTGCAAGAGCAGAACTGGCCCATCTTCCAATAGTTGGTCGGTAAATTTCTCCACTAATGACTCTAACAACGGATACAAATTTACCCGTTGGATATTAATTGGTAGATAACCAGCTTCTGCCTTAGATAATTCTTGTAAATCGTTCACCAACCGCTCTAAGCGCCTAGTTTCTTTAGCTAAACGCCGATAGATTTCAGGAGACGCTTCAATTTCCCCATCAGCCAGTTCTTCCAAGTAACCGCGCACCACAGTTAATGGTGTGCGGAGTTCATGGGTCATGTCTCCAATTACTTCTCGTCGCCGCGCTTCTACCCCTTCTAAACTAGCAGCCATTCGGTTGAAACTAGCACCTAGTGCATTAAGTTCTGGAATGTCAGATACAGGTAGTCGTGCATCCATTTGACCAGCAGCAAATTTTTGGGTGATTTGTTCCATCTCGGTCAATCGCTGCATAATCCGTCTGGACACCCAGTAACTCAATCCTCCGGCGGCGGTACTACCGACTAAGACTGACCAAATAGTGCTGCGCTGCCAAGCAAATTCAAATCCTGTAACCAATTTAGTACGGACATCGATTAAGTTAAACCCCTCACTTTCTAGCCGTTCCAAATGCAGTACAAACAAGCGGGGGGAAGAAATTTTGCTGATGCTCACTAAACTAGCTACCCCCACAATCATTACTACTAAATGGGAGAAAAATAGGCGCTCTCTCAGCCCCATCGCAATTCCTCCGGGGTACTCCCGCCACATCGGTACTCCGATTGGCGGTGACGGGGGATAGGAGGGCTGATTGAGTGGGGGTCAATCCCCCCGAAATCAGCAATCAGGGCTACTTTGTTTCTCAACATAAGATTTAAGTTGTTCAAGGGTAACGCCTCCACACGAGGCAACAAAATACGCACCCGTCCAAAATACTGGTTTGCTGTAGAACTGATTAACGTGTTCATTAAACTCCTTGCGAATTAAACGACTGGATACTGTTTTGAGGTTGTTCACGAGTTTACTTATTTCTACATCCGGGGGGTAACTAATAACCAAGTGAACATGGTCTGACTCTGCGTTGTATTCTGTAACTTCGCTTCTCCACTTAGCGCAAGTGCCTTCAAATATTTCTTGTAGACGATTGAGCATAACTTGGTTAATTACTTTTCTCCGGTACTTGGTGACAAGCACTAAATGAATATTAAGGCTATAAACTGCTCTGTGTCCTATATTGTAAGTCATGCCACCAAATGGTATTATGACTATATGCTACTAACTTATCAGTTCAAACTCAACCCTACTCCCGAACAAGTTGTCATTCTTGAGACTTGGGGCGAGTTGCTGCGTCGTCATTGGAACTACGCACTAGGCGAGAGATTGGACTGGCTAAGGCGTACAAGGTCGCAGATTGACCGATGCAGCTTAGTTTCTGAGCCAATTGGTGAAATACCAGATAAGCCTGATTACTACACACAAGCGTCAAACCTCAAACAAACGAAAGAGCTATTCGCCGACTACAAAAACATCTACGCCGACTGCCAACAACAAAACCTGATGAGGTTAGACAAGGCGTGGAAACGATGGCTAATACCTGACAAGAAAGGCAAGAGAGGGGGGAAACCACGATTTAAAAAGCGTGGTGATATATCTTCGTTTACCTTCCCACGTGTCAACTCACTCAAAGCAGGCGCACACCTAACAGGTAATATCCTCAAACTATCCAAGATTGGTGAGATTGAAGTCATATTACATCGCCCAATTCCAGATGGGTTTGAGATTAAACAGGCAACAATTTTAAATAAGGCTGATGGTTGGTATGTCAGTTTTTCTCTTGAAGATAAAACTGTACCTGAATTGCTGCCGATTGATGAAATCAAAACTGCTACTGGCATAGATGTTGGTCTGGAAAAGTTTTTAACTACTGCTGAAGGGCAAAGTATTGAAGTGCCGCAATATTACCGCAAGGCGCAGTCAACATTAGCGCGTCAGCAGCGCAAGCTTGCACGTAAAGTTAAAGGGTCTAAGAACTATTGCAAACAGGCTAATAAGGTTGCACTTACTCATTTGCACGTTGCAAGACAAAGGAAAGAGTTTCATTATCAAGTTGCTCATTGGTTGGTCAATTCCTATGACTTAATTGTTTTTGAAAACTTGAACATTAGAGGTTTAGCTAGGACACGATTGGGTAAATCAATACTAGATGTTGCGTGGGGTGCATTCCTCCAGATTATGGAAGCAGTAGCGGTAAGACGCGGCAAACATACAACAGGAGTTGACCCCAGAGGGACTAGCATCAATTGTTCGAGTTGTGGTGAGAGGGTCGAGAAAACTTTGTCCGTCCGTGTTCATAGTTGTTCTTGTGGATTGGTCATTGACCGCGATTGGAACAGTGCGTTGAATCTTTTAAAGCGTGGGTCGGTTGGACTACCGATTCCTGGCTGTGGAGGCTTAGACGTTAGTCAGCCCGTGAAGCAGCAAGTCTCTTATGTAAATCTGAGATGCTCCCGCTACACTGCTTGCAGTTAGCGGTGAGAGTTGTCACCTTCATAACATTTACGCTACCAGAGGATCTTCAAATTTATAGCCCACCCCAACAACAGTTTTAATAAAAGTTGGATTTGCCGGATCGGGTTCAATCTTTTTTCGCAACCGAGCTACATGAGTATCTACAACTCGTTCATCGCCAAAAAAATTATCTCCCCAAAGTTTATCAATTAGTTGGGTGCGGTTCCAAACTCGACCAGGATTACTGACAAAGGTGGTTAGCAAGTTAAATTCTAGGGTAGTTAAGTCCAAAATTTCAACATCTTGAGAATTTATCTGGCGACTGGCAGTGCGCTGGTCTACATCGACAATAAAGTGTTGGGTACGATTGACTTGATGTTGTCCCCCTTGGCGGAGGCTACGCCGTAATAGTGCCCGCACCCTAGCTACCAACTCTCTGGGGCTAAAGGGTTTGACCATATAATCATCAGCACCAGTAGATAGACCAATGACGCGATCGATTTCTTCACCCTTAGCCGTGAGCATTAAAATGTAAGGATCTTTTGTACCTGGTTTCTGGCGAATTCGGGCACAAACTTCCAATCCATCCAAACCAGGAATCATTAAATCTAGAATGATTAAATCCGGTGGTTGCTCTTGAAACATCCGCAAAGCATTTAGTCCATCGCGGCTAGTGCGACAAAAAAATCCTTCTTTTTCTAAAGAGAGTTCGATTAAACGAGCAATTTCTGGTTCATCTTCAACTATTAAAATATCCATCTGAAATATAGGGTCGAGCAAAATTGGCAGAGCAAAGACACGGAGACACGGGGATATCTTTCATCGCGTCCCCATGTCTCCCACTCTCCGCCTCTTTTTAATTAGAGGTTTGAATTTGACGACGTGCGATAACTATAGCCAAGATTAGAATCTTTTTGAATGTGTGTTTTAATACTATCGAGATCAATGAAGCAGTCAGCAACATCAATCAAACTTTCACTAGTCGTAGTTTGCAGACTAACTACTTCCACCCGAACCCCCATTCTGCTGACAGCGTTCACAGCATAAGCTAAATCTCCATCGCCACTGACTAAAACCGCTGTATCATAATAAGGAGCTAAAGTTATCATATCTACAGCAATTTCTACGTTCAGATTTGATTTTTTGAAATTCTCTGCTGGTACAACGAGTTCCTTTGCCACTACGCGATAGCCATTGCGACGCATCCACAAGAGAAAACCCTGTTGCTTTTCATTACTGATATCAACCCCAGTATAGAAAAAAGCACGCAATAGTCTGGAACCGCTGGTTAAATGACAAAGCAATTTAACGTAGTCAATTTCTATGCCGAGTTGTAAGGCTGTATGAAACAGGCTTAAGCCATCAATAAAAATAGCAACTCGACCACGATTTAAGTTATTCAAAATCGAACTATCAGGTGCAGGATCTCGCATCTTGGTATCTTTACCTTTGACAGCAGTATCGCTCAAATTTTGCCCTTGCCAATGTGGTTTCGCTTTGAGGACTTTAGATTCCTTAAATTCATTTCTTTGTTTGCTAAAATTAGTTATAATCATTGATACCTCTGATTTTAAAGCTGAAAAAATTTTTGACTAAATTTTCTATAGTATAATCTGTGCTGATTTATAACCTAGCAGGTAATGGTCTTAAGTCACTATATGCAGATAAGTTTAACTGGTGCTAAACAAGATTCAAAATAGACAGCCCAAGGCTTGCACCGTTGTTAGGGTTGATTTAACGAGATATTGCTTCTGCTCACAGATATGTTAATCTTTACCCACCGAGACAGCAAGAGTTTCGAGAAAATAAATCTTTTTGTCAGGGTAGGGACTGCTTTTTAGGTCTGTATTGCACTCAACCCAGAAGCACTATAGGAATCCGGTTTGATTCCTGAATTTACTTGCGTGGGCAGAGAACAGGGAATAGGGAATAGGGAACAGGAAAGAAGGTATAGATCCGTACTGAGTCTTTCAAATAGGAGTCCTATATATCTATAATTGGGTAGGCATGAATTGTAAGACCTGTAATAGGGGCAACCTGACATAAGCAAATTCCGCATAAGAATCCCACGGCTTTTAGGGAGAATGAGCGTAGCAATATTTACGCAGCCGTGGGAGTGCCAAAGAGTTAGAAGCACTAATAATGTAATATGGGATGCGATCGCACTTTAAAAGGTAAGTTGCCTTAATTTATCTAAGAGCCAAATCAGAAGGACAGGGAGGTTGATTACTCTCTTGTCCCCCTGTCTTTTTAACGCACGCCAGCAGTTTCTAAAGACAAATCTTGAAACATGGGTGTGCTGAGGTAACGTTCGCCAAAGGAAGGCTGAATCATCACGATTAAACGTCCGGCATTTTCTGGACGTTTACCGACTTGAATTGCGGCACACAAAGCTGCACCAGAGGATATCCCAGACAATAAGCCTTCTTCTTTTGCCAAACGTCGCCCGAATGCGATCGCTTGTTCATCGCTGACTCTAATTACTTCATCAACCAATTCTAAGCGGAGAACATCGGGGATAAATCCGGCGCCAATACCTTGAATTTTATGTGGCCCGGCTTCACCACCAGAGAGGACTGGGCTATTGCTGGGTTCAACTGCGATCGCTTTAAAAGTCGGTTTGCGCTGTTTGAGTACTTCTGCAATCCCAGTAATCGTCCCACCAGTACCTACCCCAGCAATGACGATATCTACTTCCCCCTCTGTATCTGTCCAAATTTCTTCAGCGGTGGTTTCCTGGTGAACTTTGGGATTCGCAGGGTTGCGGAACTGTTGCAGCATAAAAGCATTGGGAGTATTAGCCACAATTTCTTCAGCTTTGCGAATTGCTCCCCGCATACCCTCAGTTCCTGGTGTCAACTCCAAAGACGCACCATAAGCTCTAAGCATAGCGCGCCGTTCTTGGCTCATTGTCTCTGGCATGGTCAAAATCAAACGGTAGCCACGCGCTGCTGCTACCATTGCTAGAGCAATACCTGTATTACCGGAAGTAGGCTCAACTAAAATGGTCTTTCCTGGGGAAATTGAGCCAGCGGCTTCCGCCGAGAGTACCATACTTAACCCAATGCGGTCTTTCACCGAAGCCGCTGGGTTCATACCTTCTAATTTAACAACTATTCTTGCAACTACTCCCTCAGCTTGAGGAATCTTGTTCAGTTGAACTAAAGGAGTTCGTCCAATTAGTTCTGTTATGTCTTGAGCAATCCGCATTATTTAACCCCTACAATCCTAAATCTTAGTACAGAGT